>CAZVPB010000011.1:0-22660 GCA_964628165.1 uncultured Cyanobium sp. | reverse complement strand
TTGGCTTCTCCACTTCCCTGCCATGTCCACCTCCCTGCTGCTCGAACTCTTTGCAGGCTTTCTGGCGGCCTGCGTCGCCCTCTGGTTCGTGTGGATCGAACGACGACCCGCCGCGGCGGTTCCCGACACGGACCCCCCGACGAGGGGACCGTTCCCTGACTGGCTGCGGCGGTACTTCCTGGGCCAGGGGACAACGGCGAGTACGGGACTGCTGCTGCTGCGGCTGGCGCTCGGCACGATGATGATCCACCACGGGCACGACAAGCTCGCCGATCCGGCCACCTTCGCCGCCACCTACGTGGCGCCCCTTCACCTGCCGTTCCCCCTCTTCCTCGCCCATGTGGCGGGCTATGCGGAGGTACTGGGCAGCTGGATGGTGATCCTTGGGGTGCTGGCCCCGCTCGGCGCCCTGGCCCTGAGCGGAACCATGGCGGTGGCCGCTTACCACCACATCCTCACCGCCGGCCTCAACATCTACGTGCTCGAGCTCGTGGTGCTCTACCTGGGCGGCAGCCTGGCGGTTCTGCTGATCGGACCGGGACGCTTCTCCTTCGACGCCGGCATCACCGCGGAACTCTCCGGCAGCCCCTCCCCGGCGCCCGCCTACGGCGACGGCGCACCCGAGGGTGCGGCGCCTGGGATGTGAGGCTGGAGGCCGTCACCGGAACCGGGAGGGATGGCTCAGCACCGCCAACCCGCAGGTTCCGATGCCGGCTGCGGCCGCTGCGACGACGGCGTACCCAACACCCGCCCCGGGGAAACCCTCTGGCGCATCCGGACGATGGACTGCGCCAGCGAGGCCGGGGAGATCCGCCGCGCCCTGGAGCCCATCGCCGGTGTCAAAAACCTGCGGTTTCTGCTCGCCCACCGCACCCTGGCGATCACTGCCGACCCTGCGGCCCTCGAGGAGGCCGAGACGGCCCTGCGCCGGATGGGCTATCCGCCCGAGGCGGGCGAAGCCGGCCCCACCGCCCCCCTGCCTTCAGCGGCCCAGCCCTGGCGCCGCCTGATCGGGGCCCTGGTGCTCGCCGTGGGCTCCGAAGCGGTGCACCTGCTGCTGCCGGCCTGGCCGATGCGGCAGACGGCGGTGATCGGCCTCGCGGTGGCGGCGGTCGCCGCCGCGGGGCTGCCGGTGTACGTCAAGGGCTGGGCAGCGCTGCGGAACGGCCGCCTCAACATCAATGCCCTGATGACGGTGGCCGTGAGCGGCGCCCTCCTCATCGGCCACTGGCCGGAGGCGGGAATGGTGATGGCCCTCTACGCCATCGCGGAGGCCCTGGAGGCCCAGGCCGCCGACCGCGCCCGCCAGGCGATCGCCCGGCTGATGGAGCTGGCGCCGGAACAGGCGAGGGTGGAGGAACCGGAAGGGGTCTGGCGGCGCCTGCCGGTGGCGGAAGTGGCGGTCGGCCGGCGGGTGCGGGTGGAACCCGGAGAGCGCATCCCGCTCGACGGCGTGGTGATGGCCGGATCGAGCGCGGTGAACCAGGCGGCGATCACCGGCGAGAGCCTGCCGGTGGAGAAGGGGCCCGGCGATCCCCTCTTCGCCGGCACGGTGAACGGCCACGGCAGCCTCGTGCTGCGGGTGACCGCACCGTCCACGGGGAGCACCCTGGCCCGGATCATCCACGCGGTGGAGGAGGCCCAGTCCACCCGGGCGCCGATCCAGAGGAGTGTGGACCGCTTCGCGGCCCGGTATACCCCGATCGTGTTCGTGCTGGCCCTGGCCACGGCGCTGCTGGCGCCCCTGGTCGGGCTGCCGCCGCTGGAGGGGATCTACCGCGCCCTGGTGCTGCTGGTGATCGCCTGCCCCTGTGCCCTGGTGATCGCCACCCCCGTCACCCTGGTGAGCGGTCTGGCGGCGGCGGCCCGCCGCGGCATCGTGATCAAGGGCGGGCTCTACCTGGAGCAGGCCCGCCGGCTGCACACCATCGCCTTCGACAAGACCGGCACCCTCACCACCGGCGACCCGCGGCTGGTGGCCTTCGAGGTGCTGGCGGAGAGACCGGATCCCGCAACGCTGAGGCGCTGGGCCGGTTCCCTGGCGGCCCGTTCCAACCACCCGATCAGCCGCGCCATCGCCGCGGGGATCGACGGGCCACGGCTGCCGGTGGAGGCGTTCGAGGCCCACGGCGGCCGGGGGGTGAGCGGCGCCGTCGAAGGCCGTATCCTGCGGCTCGCCAGCCCCCGCTGGTTGCGGGAGAAGGGGCTGAGCGGCAACGGGGAGGAACAGCGGCGTCTGTGGGACGCCATGGACGAGCAGGCCCGGCAGGGCCGGAGCATCACCGCGCTGGCCGATGAGGAGAGGGTGCTGGCCCTGATCGCCGTCGCCGATCCGGTGCGGCCGGGCGCCGCCGCCGCCGTGGCTGGCCTGGTTCAGCTCGGACTCACGCCGGTGATGCTGAGCGGCGACAGCGCGGCGGTGGCCGAGGTGATCGGGAAGGAGCTGGGCATCCGCCAGGTGCGCAGCGAACTGCTGCCGGAGGAGAAGCTCGAGTGCATCCGCGACCTCCAGCAGCGCGCCCCCACCGCCATGGTGGGGGACGGCATCAACGACGCCCCGGCCCTGGCCGCTGCCCAGGTCGGCTTCGCCATGGGGGCCGCCGGCAGCGACGTGGCCCTGGAGGCCGCCGATGTGGTGATCATGGACGACGACCCGCGCCGCCTGGTGGAGACGATCCGCCTCTCGCGGCGGACGATGGCGGTGCTGGGACAGAACATCGCCCTGGCGGTGGGCATCAAGGCCGTGTTTCTGCTGCTCACCCTCCTGGGCGACGTGACGATGTGGCAGGCGGTGTTCGCCGACATGGGCACCAGCCTGCTGGTGATCGGCAACGGCCTGAGGCTGCTGCGCTTGTCTCAGCCGAAGGTGCGGCCGTTCCACCCCCACAGATGGCCCTGGGCGGGGGCGAACTCGATGTAGGTGCGCGCGGCCGGCACCCCCAGCCTGGCCTCGATCAGGGCGCAGAGGTCCTCGCTGATGGCACGGCTGGTGGCAGGGGAGATCTCGCCGACGCTCTTGAGTTCGAGGTAGCAGACCCCGGGCTCGCCGGATCCGGCGAAGGTCATCGGCACCTCCCCCTCGAAGGCGGTCATCACGTAGGACTCCGGCTTGCCCAGATGGCCCGCCACCCGGCCGGACAGCTCCCGCAGGAGGGAGTCCACCTCCTGCCGCCCTGGCCGGGCGGTGGTCTTCACGCTGATCAGGGGCATGGCGAGGCGTAGGACTCGGCTCAGTGCACCAGAAGCAGGAAGGGATTTCCCTCCGGATCGGACAGCCAGGCTTCCGCCCCGAAGGGTTCCTGGCGGGGGGGCTCCAGCAGCGTCGCTCCCCGAATCCGCGCGTGGTCGACCCAGGCGGCCAGATGGCCCATGGGATCGTCGCCGCCGGAGGACCGGCTGAGGCAGGGGGCAAGACGCCCCTGCCGGCGGGGCCGTGGCCGGCTGCGGGATGGCACGTAGATCTCCAGCCAGCCACCGGCCGGCCAGGCGACCCGCCAATGGCGGGAATTCATGCCCCGGCAGGGCGGCTGGCCCAGCAGGGAGGCGTAGAACCCGGCCAGGTCTTCGGCGTCGTCGGCGGCGAGCACCAGGGCGGCACCGATGTCCCCTCCCCCGGTGGGAAGGACGTCGGCCCCGGAGCTCATGCCATCGCGGCCGGCCGCCGGCTCATGGTGAAGGCCAGGCCACCCAGGGCAAGCAGGGCGAGGCCGCCACTGGCGGCCAGAAAGATCACGGTCTGCAGGGCCAGGAGGAACAGCCCCAGCGCCGAGGCGGTCTTGATCTGGATCCTGGACTTGATGAGCAGGGCCAGCAGCAGGAGAACGGTGGCCTTCAGACCGGCGATCCTCGCGGCGGTGAGCGGACAGATGGACGGGGGGAGAAGCACGGAGCAGCGGACAGGAGGAAGGAATTCGATCCTGACAAGGCCGCGGGGACGACCGCGGCGGATCCCGGTTCAGCCTGGGGTGCCAGGCCCGTCCGGATTCCGGAGGGAGCGCTCGAGAGCGGAGAGCAGCAGCGACACCGCGTCCTCGCGGCGGAGGTTCGGCGGGAGGGAGGAACTGAGCCAGCGCCGGGCAAGGTCCTCCATCTGGCGGAAGACGTCGTTGTCCACCGCCGCGGCCCCCTCTTCCCCGCAAGCCCCCTGCAGAAACGATGCCTCCTCCACCGCGTAGCGGCGCCCGTCCTCACCGACATAGGTGATGCGTCCGTGCTCGTCGCGGCGGGGCGTCGCCATCGGGATGATCGGTTCGTCCATGGATGGCTGGGCCCCAGATCGTTCCCTCATCCTGGAGCAGGAAGCCAGAGCAGGGGGTAGCGAACGCTATGGAACCCCTCGGATCGCCTGCTCCAGCCGGTTCCAGCGCCGCAGCGTGCCGCAGGGTCCAGAACGGTCCGCTGGTGCGGACCGCGTACAGGGTGTGCACCTCTCCCACCGCCAGGTTGAGGTAGAGGCAGGTCTGGCTGATCTCCAGCGGCACCCTCAGCCCCTGGCGGCGCACCCGATAGAGCAGGAACGATTCCAGCTGGCCAATGCCGCCGAGGATCACCGCCAACACCACGATCCGGCCCACCCGCGAACACGTCGGCTTCGGCGAGATCGGGCCGTTGTCGTAGGCAATGGTGATGAACGATCCGTCGTTAACCTCGAGATCACATTTGATGAAGCCGTCCATCTCCAGTGGCTCCGGTGACTACCTTCCGGGTTCGGTGAGTCAGCTGCGCGGCCCATTCCATGTGCTTCTCCGCCTCGGCCAGTTTCACCGCCTCGGCCGTTCTGATGCCCCTGGGGCTCTACAGCACGCACATCGCCCGGACGAGCGGACAAAAGGGATATCTCCCGCTGGCCCTCACTCCCTTCTTCTTCGGGGTGCAGCAGTTCATCGAAGGGCTGGTCTGGACCGGCATCGACCGGGGCAGGGTGGAGCCGCTCACCACCCTCGCCTCGGTGGGCTTCCTCTTCTTCGCCTACTGCTTCTGGATGATCTGGATTCCCTGGAGTGCCTGGGCCATCGCCCGGGAAACGGAGCCGGCAACCCTGCAGAAGCGATTGCGTTGGGTGGCGATCATCGCCACCTTGCTCGGCATCGGCTTCTTCCTGCCGGTGCTCTTCAACCCGCCGGCGGTGCAACCTGCGGTGCACAGCACCGGACGCCTCGCCTACGACCTGACCAATCTGCGCAGTGTCTTCCATAATTTCGTGAACACCGAGCCGGTGGGCGAGCTGGTGTACTGGGGCTTCATCGTGATCCCCCTGGTTGCCCTTCGGGACAAGGCGGTCAGGCTGTTCGGAGTGATGATCTTCGCCTCCATCTTCCTGACCTGGTTCACCTACAGCAAGACCTTCAACTCGGTATGGTGCTTCTACTGCGCCATTCTCTCGATCATGGTGCTGTGGATCGTCAACCGGCCCCAGTTGCGATTCCGATCCACCGCCGGAGCCAGAACCGGCTGATGCTGCGGCCTGCTCGATGCCCTTCCCCACCCTCCTGGACTCCCTGGGCCGCCATCTGGCCGGCTGGGGGGGTCTGTTGCAACAGGCCGATCTGGGGCTGCTGCTGATTTTGCTGGTGGGGATCTCAATGTCCCTCTCCCATCTCTTCGCCCTGCTGGCGAATCTTCTCTCCCCCCGACAGATCCTTGTGCAGCTGATGCTCGATGGTCTGGTGCTGGGGCTGGCCCTGCTCCTCTGCGGTCTGGTGGACATGATGCTGCTGGGGCGTTTCGCTCCCGTGACGGTGCATCCCAGCCGCTTCGTGGACGAGATGGGCATCGCCCTGTTGCCCGGGTTGTTCTACGTGTTCGTGGCTGCCCCGTACATCAGCGATCTGATCGCCCTCACCATCTGGGTGATGATCCATCTCAACGTGGTGGTGCTGCTGCATCACCATTTCGCTCTGGCCTACCCCCAGGCCCTGCTCCTCTCCACTCCGGGCTATGCGCTGGCCCTGGTGCTGGTGATGGGGGTCTTCCATCAGGGCTGGCAGACCGGTTACCGACGACTGGCTGACCAGATCGCTCCCTGAGGCCATGGGCGGCTTCCACCTCGCCGCGGTCCGGCTGCAGCTGCAGGACCGGCGCCAGCAGCTGCGGCTTCTCTGGGTCGTCGTTCTGATCGCAGGGTTCCTGGGCCTGCTGGGACTGGGAGGTTTGCGGGGTGAGCTGCTGCAGGCTCTCTCGCCAAGGGATCTGAGGGTGGTGGGGAGCCTGTTCCTGGCCACCGTGGGAATCATGATTCCCGCGGCCGGGATCTACTCGGTGGTGAGTCAGTACGCCTTCTGGGAAGGGTGGCTGGAGGGGCTGCCGGATCCCGCCACGCTGTTCCGCCATCCGGAGGTCGCCGGAGGAATGCCGCCGCGACGCTTCCTGGTCTACCTCGATGGCATTCACCAGACGGAACAGGATCATCCGCCCCGGGTCGCGGCCCTCCTGGATGAACTGGCCCGCGGTCTTCCGGGGGACAACGTTCTGGTGCGCGGCCTCGAGGCCTACACCGTCCGGCAGGGCGGCCTGGCGCAGGACAGTGGCAGCCGTTGGTTCTGGGGGCAGGTGTTCCGGCTGGAGAACCTGCATCCCAATCCATGGGTCCGATTCCTCTCCGCCTTCCTGGTGCAGGCCAACAACGTGATCAAGGTGGGCATTTCCTCCGACCGGAGATACGGGCCGATCCACAACTACGAACTGGCCCTCAAGATCTCCAGCCGCCTGGCGGAGCTCGGCTTTCGGCCGGAGAGCGGGTGTGATCTGGTGCTGCTCGGCTACAGCGGCGGGGCCGAAATGGCGATGGGCGCGGCCGACTATCTGCGCCGTCTCTGCCGCACCCCGGTGCGGATCGTCACGTTCTGCGGTGTGTTCGGCGGCAACCACCGCCTTAGTGAAGTGGGGGACATCGTCACGGTCGTGGGCGGGCGGGATCCGGTGGCCGCCTTCGGCAACATCGCCTACCCGGGCCGGCTGCCGCTGCTCGTGCTCTCCAGCTGGAACCGCGCCGTCTCCCGGGGAGCGGTGCAGCGGGCCGTGATCGAGGGGATGAATCACAACGGCCCCCGGGGACCGTTCTCGGCGGCGTACCGGCAGGAGGTCTGCGGAGCGGTGCTGGAAGCCCTCGCAGGCTTCGCCACCGCCGGCGAGGGGAACTCACCCCGCCGGGGCCCGGCTCCGTAACTCCGACAGCACCAGAAATGGACTGGCCTCGGGGAGGCAGGCGAGGAGCCGTCGCCAGGCGTCGGGAAGGGAGCGGCCGTGATGGGAGACATCCAGAGGCAGCGTCTCCAGGGCGCAGCGGTAGCGGGAAAGGGCCAGGCCGTGATGTGCAGTGAAGCCCCCGACTTCCCGCTCGAGGGCATGGCTGCAGGCCAGAAGACGCTGGCGCCACACTCCGCCAAGCATCAGCGGGAAGAGATCACACTCCTCCCGCATCCCCTGCTGCAGAAGGGCGGCCGTATCGAGGCAGAAGCCCAGGGTTCCGTAGCCGCCGGCCCGCAGGTGGAGCTGCGAGGCCTCACGGTTGTGGACCGCCGCGATCACCTCCGTGAGATCCAGCAGGGCCAGCAACTCCTCGGAAACGAAAGGGGCGCCGAGAACACGGACCGTGCCGCGATCAGGGTCGTTCTGCCAGGGGCGGTCGAGGTCGTTCATGCCTTCCCACCCGCACAGTCCTTCGGTGCCCTGGTAGTACTGCAGCAGAAACCGTTCCTCGTCGCGCTCGAGACACAGTTCCAGGCAGGCGTGGGGCAGAAGGCTCAGGCATTCCTCCCCCCCCCGGTCGAGGAGACCGGTGCGGATCGGCAGGGCAATCGGCACCTGAAGTCGCTCCCCCGCGGCGCTCAGCACACTCGCCCCGAGGCCGAAACTGGTGACGCTGCAGCGGAGCCGCCCCTCCACCTGCCACCCCTGGCCCATCAGCCGTTGCACCAGAGCGCGCGCCGTGGTGGCGGTCTCGAAACTCCAGGCCTCGCCGCCCAGCAGGTTCGCCGCCAGCCGGTTCAGCCCCTGGGCCAGCAGGGCGTTGGCCCGCCGCTGGAGCGCACCCTGGCGATGGCGGAGACCCACATTCCGCCACACCAGGCCGACGGTCCCGGCCCGGGACGGCTGCGGATCGGCCGGCTCTGCGGCATCACCGAGAGCTGCGCTCGAGTCAGTTCCCCTGGTTCCAGGCGGTTCGAGCAGTCCGCCGATGGAGCGCGGGACGGCCACCTCCGTGCCTTCCCAGGTGATCACCTCGCTCTGCCAGCGGTCGAGGGCCGATCTCTGCGTCTCCGGTGGAGAGGGGAGCAGATGGGGCAGATCATCGGCCAGGGTGGCGATCACGGCCGGGGAGAGGAAGCCGCGCTCGAGCACTCCGGCCAGGGTGCGCAGCCGCTCGGGGAGATCGGCCCGGGCGAGCCGCCAGCGCCGCGGCAGCAACCAGAGCAGGGGCTGCAGACCCGGCAGACGGACGTCCGCGGCGAGGCGCCGCAGCAGGGCATCCCGGCTGATCCCCCGTTGCAGCAGGGTGTGGTCGAGAGCCTCCTCGAACGGAATCAGATGCGGCGGTCGCGGCCAGGCCGGATCGAGCCGGAGGGGATCGTCGATCGGCGATGTCGGCAACGCGGGATCCACGGCGGTGGCCTCCTATGGAGATGGAGATCGCGATGGGGCCTGGAATCGCTCCGGGAGATGGACCCGCTGCTGGGGGATTCCCAGTTCGATCTCCGCCTCGGCGAGGGCCAGCTTGATGCGCAGCCGGAACTCGCGGCCCACCAGCCACTGCTTGAGGGGGCGCGTGGCGATCCACACCCGGATGAGGGTGCCGGCATGGGTGATCTCGTCGATGCCGAGCACCGACGGGGCTTCGGTGAGCAGCGCATGCCATTCAGGCTCCTGCCACAGCCGCTGGGCCTCCGCCTCGATCACGGCCAGGGCCCGCTGCGGATCCGCGGCGGATCCCACCCGCACCGTGAAATCCACCCGCGACCACTGCTGGGTGAGGTTGTCGACCACGTCGATGCGACGGTTCGGAATCGTGGTGAGCTGGCCGTCGCTGCCCCGCAGGCTGGTGACGTGCAGGTTCATGTCCTCCACCAGCCCCCCCTTGTCGCCCACGTTGATCACGTCGCCGATGGCGAAGCGGTCGGTGCAGAGGATCAGCACGCCATTGATCATGTCCTCCAGCAGGTTGCGGGTGAGGAAGCCGATCCCCACCGCCACGAGGCCGGCTCCGGCCAGCACGGCCGGATCGAGGCCGAGCAGCAGCACCGTGCCGTACAGACCGATGAGCAGACAGAAGAAGCTGACCGCCAGACGCAGCACCTTGGAATAGGTGGTGATCCGCTGTTCACACCGGCCCGTTTCCCTTTCCTGCTGCGCCATCGAACGGCCCCAGCGCGCCAGGACATGGTCCACCGCCAGGGCCAGCAGCGGTTGCAGCACGATCAAGCCCACCCACAGCAGGGGCAGCAGCAGGGACTGCCCGGTGAGATAGATCGCCGCATTCCGGCTGGAAGGAAACACCGCCAGGCTCAGAGCGGCGACGGCGACGACCGCCGCCACGTTGGCAAAGAGCAGGAGGCGCCTCAGCAAGCGCAACAGGTTGCCGGCCTGACGAAGCGCCGCCGGATTGTGCAGGCTGCTCAGGCGTTGCAGGTCGACCGGCTCCGAGCCCCCACCGAACGAGGCCATCGCCCCCTCCTGGCTGCTGCGCTCCAGCTGTTGCTGCCGGTGGCGTACCCGGTGCTGGATGCCGCCGAGTGCCCTGCCGAGGCGGTTCAGCAGCAGGAGCAGCAGCCCCCCCAGCAGGACGAGCGCCAGCACCATCAACTGGCGCGCGAGGGGATAACGGCGGTCGAAATCGATGCCCCAGAGAGCATCGCTGATCGCCCGGCGGAAGCTGTCCCGCCAGCGGCCCGCCAGTTCGGGAATGCCGACCCCGGCCTGGCTCGCATCCGTCCCGGTCACGGTGGCGACCGTCTGCTGGGCGATGGCCCGCTCCGGATCGCCCACCACGTAGATCACCGTCTGATTGTTCTCGATTCCCACCTCCAGGGCGGGAGTGCGGGGATGCGGCGGCTTCTGATTCCACAGGAACCAGGCAGCCGGTGACGGCGCCCGTGCCGGCGCCGGGACGGCGCCTCCGGCGCCTTTCTGGTCCCTGAGCCTCGACACGAGGCTGCCGATGCTGTCGACGATGGCCTGGGAGCGGAGTTCCACCGCGGCACGCGCCTCGGCGGCGGGGACGGAGGCGCTGGGTGCCACGGCCACCACGATCCGCTTCTGCGGAGGCGGCAGCGGCCGGTAGGTGAGCACGACGTGGCTGCACCAGTTCCGACCGCAGGGATAGGCGCGCCCCGGTTCCCACCAGTTCTCCCGGGCGGAGGTGAGGTCGCCCGGCTGCTGCGGAGGGGGTGGCGCTCCGGGCACGGGCACCTGAGCCAGGCCGGGGGAGGTCAGGCAAGGAACGGCACTGGTGAACACCAGAAGGGTGCCGAGCAGCAGGGCGAGGAAACGGCTGAGGCGCGGACGGATCCGATCACCGAACCCAGACCGTGCCGTTCGTACCCGCTCCCGCCCCATTCCTCAGACTGTCCACACCGTGTGGTCATGATGATGGCCCGATCCATCACCCCCCTGCCCCAGCTCCAGGGGGTACCGCTGCTCAGCGACGGCGGACTCGAAACGACCCTCGTCTTTCACCACGGCATCGATCTGCCGGAATTCGCCGCCTTCGACCTGCTGCGACGGGACCGGGGCCGGGAGGTTCTGCGGGAGTATTTCCTGGCCTACCTCCGGCTGGCCCGGGAGAAGGGCGTGGGGTTCCTGCTGGAAACCCCCACCTGGCGGGCCAACCCGGCCTTCGCGAACGCCCTCGGCTACGACCTCGAGGAACTCGCCGAGGCGAACCGCCAGGCGGTGGCGCTGCTGCAGGAGCTGCGGCAAGACCATGGCGGCGAGCATCCGGTCGTGATCAGCGGCTGCATCGGGCCCCGCGGGGACGGCTACAGCGCCGATGCCGCCCTCACGGCGGAGGCAGCCGAGAACTTCCACCAATGGCAGATCGCCGTCCTCGCCGATGCCGGCGTGGATCTGGTCACGGCCTTCACGATCAGCACCATCGCCGAGGCGATCGGCATCACCGCCGCCGCGGCACGTTCGGAGGTGCCCGTGGTGATCTCGTTCACGCTGGAGACCGACGGGCGGCTGCCGAGCGGCGAAAGCCTGGCGGCGGCGATCCAGGCCGTGGATGCCGCCACGGATCCGCCGCCGGCCTACTACATGATCAACTGCGCCCATCCCACCCATTTCGCCCGGCTGTTCGAGGCAGGCGAATCCTGGGTGCACCGCATCGGCGGACTGCGGGCCAATGCGTCCCGCCGCAGCCATGCCGAACTGGATGCGGCCGAGGACCTCGATGCCGGCGATCCGCAGGAACTGGCCGAGGATTACCGGCGCCTGCTGGCACAGTTGCCGCGGATCACGGTGGTGGGGGGCTGCTGCGGCACGGATCTGCGGCATGTGGAAGCCATCGCCCGCTCCACCCTGCCGGTGCTGTGGGAGCAGCAGACCGGCAGCCTGCGATCCCGGATGAGCATGGATCCGTAGACGCAGGCAGGGATGGCGGCGAGACCGCAGGTCCCTCAGTAGGGCTGCGGCGCCGGACCGAAGAGATGATCGGAGAACTTCACGTACCAGGCGGCGGCCTGCACCTGCACGATGTAGGCGAGGGCGATGATCAGGGCGATCTCCGAGCCCTGTCTGCCGAAGGCGGTCATCGCCAGGGCCAGGGCGATCGAGAGGTTGCGCATCACCGTGCCGTACACCAGGGCGATGCCGTCGCCACGATCGAAGAAGCGCTGGCCCACCACCGTGCTCAGCACGAAGTTGATGGCGTAGAGCAGCAGCAGCGGAATCAGCATGCGCACCAGCAGGAAGGGCTGGCTCACGATCAGTTCCGCCTTGAGGGCCATCGCCACGAAGACGATGCCGATCACCCCGAGGGTGGAGAAGGGCGGAAACCGGGGCTTGAGCACCTTCTGGTAGTGCTCCCTGCCCTTGCGGGCGATCAGCACGGCCCGGGTGAGCTGCCCCAGCAGCAGCGGCAGGAAGACGATGATCACGATCTGCCGGAACACCTGGGCCATCGGCACCTCCACCACCGCCCCCAGCAGCGCCTTGGCATAGAAGGGCGTGGCCAGGGAGCCGAGCACCAGCCCCACCACCGTCATCCGCACGGCCGCCTCCAGGTTGCCCCGGGCGAATCCGGTCCAGGAGATGGTCATGCCGCTGGTGGGCAGCAGAGCGGCCAGCAGCAGGCCGAGGGCGACGAGGGGCTGGGTGGGGAAGAACCAGTGGCCGATTCCGTAGGCCGCGAAGGGAATCACCAGAAAGTTGATGGCCTGGGCGGTGAGCTGCAGCCGGATGTCCTTGCCGCCGAAGAGGAGCGGCAGGCGCAGATCCACCAGCATCGGGTAGACCATCAGGAAGGTGAGCGGAATCACCAGCGACACCAGCCAGCCGGAGGGGTACAGCACCCCCCAGATCAGGCCCAGCACCATGGCGCTCGGCACGGCCCACACCAGCCGTTTCTGCAGGGCGAAGAGGAGGCCCATCAGCCCCGCCTCACGTTGCGCAGAGCCTTCACCCAGCCCTCCATCGCCTCGGTGGCCACCGGCATGGGCGGCTCGAGGAAATTGATCACGAAGCGGTCCCCCATGTCGGCGACGCCGATCGAGCGGGGCCGCACCGCCAGCACGTGCGGGTTGGGCAGCTTCACCCCGAAGCAGAACACCACCAGCCGCGCATCCCTGATCTCCGGGGCGATCTCGCCGCCGGGCAGGTTGCGGGTGTGGCTGTAATGGTCGAACTCACCGATGAATGCGACCAGGGGATGGGCCTCGATGCTGGCCCGGAGGGCGTCGATCACCTCCTGGGCCGTCCGGTAGGTGGTTTCGGCCTTGTCGAGTTCCAGCTCGAAGACCGGGTACTTCTCCAGGAGGGTGCTCTGCTTCATGGAAGGCGCCGCGACGGACCGGCATGAGCCGGTTCATAACGGTAGCATTATGAGCAGTTATTCCTCCAGGTCGGCGTGGGAGCCGTCGCAGAAGGGGGGATCCCCGGTGTGCTTGCAGCGGCACAGCGCCGCGCGCCGGTCCTTCTCCACGGTGAAGGACTTGGGGGTGAACCCGGTTCCCTCATGGGAACCGTCGCAGAAGGGCTGGTTCGAGGAGCGCCCGCAGGTGCAGTAGAAGTACTCCTCCCCCGCCTTCAACTCCACCGTCACCGGAGTCCGGGCGGCGATGACCGGTTCGCTCATTCTTCCTGCTCCAGGGTTCAGACATCCGCCATGGCGGCGGGATCACGCCGCACTCCCGGCGGGAGTGAGCGCACCCAACCCACCTTACGTTCGAGTTCCCGGATCATCCGGCCGGCCAGATCCTTTCCGGTGACCCGCTCGATGCCCTCCAGTCCCGGACTGGAGTTCACCTCCAGCAGCAGCGGTCCGCGGTGGGACCGGAGGATGTCCACCCCCGCCGCATCCAGCCCCAGGGCCCGGGTGGCCCGCACCGCCATCCGCCGTTCCTCGGCCTCGAGCTTCACCGCCTGGGCCGAACCGCCCTGGTGGAGATTGGCCCGGTATTCGCCCTCGGCGGCGCAGCGTTCGATCGAGGCCACCACCTTTCCCCCCACCACGAAGCAGCGCAGATCCCTGCCGCCGGCCTCCTTGATGAATTCCTGCACCAGCAGGTTGGCATCGAGACTCTTGAAGGAATTGATCACGCTCTCGGCCGCCTTCTGGGTCTCGGCCAGCACCACGCCCTTGCCCTGCGCCCCCTGCAGGAGCTTCACGATCAGGGGCGCGCCCCCCACCATGCGGATCAGGTCGTTGGTGTCGAGCGGCGAATCGGCGAAGCCGGTGACCGGGGTATTCAGGCCGCAGCGCACGAACTGCTGGGAGGCGAACAGCTTGTCGCGGGACGCCGTGATCGCCTGGGCGCTGTTGAGCACCCGCACCCCCATCGATTCGAACTGGCGGGTCACCGCACAGCCGTAGAAGGTGACGCTGGGGCGGATCCGCGGGATCACCGCATCGAGGGAGGAGAGCACGTCGCCGCCGCGGTAGTGCACCTCGGGGTTGTTGGGGTCGAGCCGGATGTAGCAGTGGCGGATGTTGAGGAACTGCATGCGGTGGCCCCGTTCCTCGCCCGCCTCGATCAGGCGGCGGTTGCTGTAGAGGTCGGGGTTGCTGGCCAGCACGGCGATCCTCAGACCACTGCGGGCATGAATCGCATGGGCGTAGATCGCGCGGCATTCCTCCGGCGTGAGCTGCCGCAGGTGATGGCTCACCGCCGGATCCACCAGGACCCGCCCCACCATCGCCTCCCGACCCAGCAGCATGCGGTAGCCCATCGCGTCGCGGTTGGCGAGGGTGAGCTCCACCTCCCAGCTCTTGTCGCCGAGCACCATCCGCTCACGGATCACGTAGCGCTGCTCCACCGCGCCGCCGGTGTTGCGCACGCCGCGCTGATCGACGACGGGAGCTTCATGGCGCACCACCACGGAACGGTCGTGCTGGAGCGGGTGCACCTCGAAACTGACCCAGGGGCGTCCGTCCCGATCGAAGGGAACGATGTTGAAGGCATGCAGGGCCGAGGTGGCCGCGCCGGAATCGACCCGCGCCTTGATGGCCGGCAGTCCCGCATCGGGGAAACCGCACCATTCCTCACTCCCGACGACGATCTTGCCGTCCAGGGCCTCCATGGATCAGTTCCCGCTCACACGCGTTTGATCAGCCGCAGCACCACCAGCAGCAGCACCGCCCCAAGCGTGGCCACCAGGATGCTGCCGAGCAGACCGCCGGCCAGGCCGCCGAAGAGCAGGCCTCCGATGAGGGCCCCGGCGATGCCCACCACCAGATCGCCCACCAGGCCGAAGCCGCCCCCTTTCACCAGGACTCCGGCCAGCCAGCCCGCGATCACCCCCACCAGCAGAAACCAGAGAACGTTCATGGCGACAGGTCATCAGGTTCAGAACGAACCGTACCCCTGTGCCACCGGAGCGTCCCGAGCCCTCCATGGTTCGCCATAAACGGTTTTCCCCGGAGTCCTGCCCTTTTCCCCAGAAGGAAGGGGGTTTTTCCACAGAGGGGGGCAAGGCAGGTCGGCCCCGGCACATCCATCAAGGCAGGTTGATGCGTACGATCATCCGGTTGCTCCCCCTTCCCATGGCATCCCTCCGGCGTCCAGGCTGGATCCCGGTCGGGATCGGGGCTCTGGCCCTCCTGATCGGAATCGGTGTTGCCCTGCGCAGGACGACCCAGGCCCAACCCCCCTCCACCATCAGGATCGACGGCTCCAGCACCGTCTTCCCCTTCACCGCAGCAGCCATCGAGGAGTTCAGCACCTCCGGCAAAGCCCGTGAAACCAGCTTCCGGCTGAGCCAGTCGGGCACCACCGCCGGTTTCCGCCGCTTCTGCACGGGCGACACCGCCATCAGCAACGCCTCCCGCCCCATCAACGCCGAGGAGCTGGAGCAGTGCCGTCAGGCCGGCGTGGAGTTCATCGAACTGCCCGTGGCCTTCGATGCCATCTCCGTGGTGGTGCATCCCAGCAACACCTGGGCCCGCACCATCACCCTCGAGCAGCTCCGGCGCCTCTGGAACAAGGATGCGGAAGGCACGGTGAAGCAGTGGAACCAGGTGAATGCGCAGTGGCCCGACCGCCCGATCCGCCTCTTCGGCCCCGGGGCCGATTCCGGCACCTTCGACTACTTCAACAAGGCCGTCAACGGCGATCCCGCCAACACCCGCGCCGATGTGGTCACCAGCGAGGACGACAACGTCCTCGTCGATGCCGTCGCCCAGGATCCCCTTGCTCTGGGCTACTTCGGTTTCGAGTACCTGCAGGGCAACCGTGATCGGATCCGTCCCCTGGCCCTGGTCCAGTCCGATGGCAGCGCCGTGCTGCCCTCGGTGGAGGCGGTGCAGAACGACACCTACCAGCCCCTGGCCCGGCCCATCTTCCTCTATGTCAACGACGAGCAGCTGCAGCGCTCCCGGGCTTTGCGCGCCTTCATCGACCACACCGTGGCCAACGGCGCCCGCATCGCCGCCAAGGCGGGTTCCATTCCCCTCATCGATTCCACCTACCGCCTCACCGAATCCAAGGTCTACAAGCGGGTGCGCGGCACCGCCTACGACGGCCGTCTGCCGATCGGTCTCACCCTCGGCGAGGTGCTCAACCGCAGCCTGGATCAGGACAAGAAGCCCGAATTCCGCGGCTGATCGGAGACGGCTTCCATGGCACGGATCCTGATCGTCGGCGGCAGTGATGCGGGCATCCGCCCCTCAGCAGATCCTTGGATCCATTCGTGATGGCTGCCCAGCACTGGTGCAGGACCGTCGCCACCGGCAATGAGGGAGGCTGAACCCATGGGAGTCTTCGAGCGGTACCTCAGCCTCTGGGTTGCGCTGGCCATGGCCGCCGGCGTGGCCCTGGGCGCTCTGTTTCCCGCCCTCGCCGGCGCCATCGCCGCCCTCGAGGTGGCCCGCATCAACCTGCCGATCGCCCTGCTCATCTGGGCGATGATCTACCCGATGATGCTGGCGGTGGACTTCGGCGCCATCACCCAGCTGCGCCATCGGCCGCGGGGGCTCATCGTCACCATCGCGGTGAACTGGCTGATCAAGCCCTTCACGATGACGGCCCTGGCCTGGATCTTCCTGCGCGGTCTCTTCGCCGCCTGGATCCGACCGGAGATGGCGGATCAGTACATCGCCGGCATGATCCTCCTCGGCGTCGCCCCCTGCACCGCAATGGTGTTCGTGTGGAGCCGCCTCAGCCGGGGCGATCCCACCTACACCCTCGTGCAGGTGGCCCTCAACGACATCATCCTGGTGTTCGCCTTCGCGCCGCTCACCGCTCTGCTCCTGGGGGTCAGCCGCGTCTTCGTGCCCTGGGACACCCTGCTGGCCTCGGTCGGGCTCTTCGTCGTCGTGCCGCTCGCGGCTGGCTGGCTCACCCGCCGGCTGCTGCGCTCCGAAAGCCGCATCCAGCGGCTCGAGCAGCAGCTCAAGCCGGTGGCGGTGGTTGCCCTGATCGCCACCGTCCTGCTGCTGTTCATGGTGCAGGCCACCGCGATCCTGGCCCAGCCGCTGGCGATCGCCCTGATCGCCATCCCCCTCATCCTGCAGACCTATCTCATCTTCTGGATCGCGGCGGTATGGATGCGGCGCTGGCACCAGCCCCACTCCATCGCCGCTCCCGGCGCCATGATCGGCGCCTCCAACTTCTTTGAACTGGCGGTGGCGGTGGCGATCAGCCTCTTCGGCCTCCGCTCCGGCGCCGCCCTGGCCACCGTGGTCGGCGTGCTGGTGGAGGTGCCGGTGATGCTCTCCCTGGTGGCCATCGCCAACCGCAACCAGCGGATGTTCCCGCGCAACGGGGGCACCGCCGCAGCCCTCAGCGGCAGGGGCGGGCCGGCTGGGTGCAACGGGCCGTGATTCCCGCCAGCCAGCTCCGCAGCGCCTCGATCGCCTCCGGCCGCAGGCGGTAGTAGATCCAGCGCCCCTCCTGCCGGTCGTCCAGCAGGCCCGCCTGCTTCATCACCTTCAGGTGAAACGAAAGCCGCGACTGGGCCAGCTCCAGCTCCGCGGTGAGGTCACAGACACACCGTTCGCCGGCCCCCAGGGCCTCGATGATGCCGAGCCGGATCGGATCCCCCAGCGCCTTGAGCAGCTGGCGCGCGTCCTCTCCGCTCAGCTCCCGAGCGGCGGTCGTGGCAGGGGCCGCCGGAGCGGCGGTGTCGTCGGCAACACGCATCAATCAATCCTGGTTGATCTATGGTCCGGGCATTGGGGCAATTCTGCGATGAGGATCGGCATCAACGGCTTCGGTCGCATCGGCCGGCTCGTCTTTCGCGCCCTGTGGGGACGGCCTGGACTGGAACTCGTCCATGTCAACGACAGCGGCGGCGATGCCGCCACCGCCGCCCACCTGCTTGCCTTCGATTCGGTGCACGGCCGCTGGGCTCAGGCGATCCGGACCGAGGCCGATGGCTTCGTGGTGGGGGAGACGCCGATCGGGTATTCCAGTGAGAAGGACCCCGCCGCCGTGCCCTGGCGCGAAGCGGGTGTGGAGATGGTGCTCGAGTGCAGCGGCAAGCTGAAGACCCCAGAGACTCTCCAGCCCTACTTCGATGCGGTGGGTCTGAAACGGGTGATCGTGGCCTGTCCGGTGAAGGGGGAGATCGCAGGCTCCGAGGCGCTGAACGTCGTCTTCGGCATCAATCACCACCTCTACACACCGGACCGTCACCGGCTGGTGACCGCGGCCTCCTGCACCACCAACTGCCTGGCGCCGGTGGTGAAGGTGGTGCACGAAGCCTTCGGCATCCGCCACGGCTCGATCACCACCCTGCACGACGTCACCAACACCCAGGTGGTGGTCGACGGCTTCAAGGGCGACCTGCGCCGCGCCCGCTCCTGCCTGAATTCGCTGATCCCCACCAGCACCGGCTCGGCCCGGGCGATCGGCCTGATCTTCCCCCAGCTGGCCGGCCGCCTCAACGGCCATGCGGTGCGCGTGCCGCTGCTCAACGCCTCCCTCACAGACGCCGTGTTCGAGCTGGAGCGCGAGACCACGGTGGAGCAGGCCAACCGGGCCTTCGAGGAGGCCGCCAACGGCCCCCTGCTGGGCATCCTCGGCTACGAATCCCGACCGCTGGTGTCGGTCGACTACCTCAACGATTCCCGCAGCTCGATCGTCGACGGCCCCTCGACGATGGTGATCCACGGCACCCAGCTGAAGGTCTACGCCTGGTACGACAACGAATGGGGCTACAGCTGCCGCATGGCGGATCTGGCCTGTCATCTGGCGACCCTGGAGGCCCGATGAGCCGGAACCTCACCGCCCTCCAGCAGTACGGCATCGTCACCGCCAACTACTGGGCCTTCACCCTCACCGATGGCGCCCTGCGCATGCTGGTGGTGTTCCACTTCCACCAGCTGGGCTACTCCACCCTCGAGATCGCCTTTCTCTTCCTCTTCTACGAGTTCTTCGGCATCGTCACCAACCTCACCGGCGGCTGGATCGGCGCCCGCTACGGCCTGCGGCTCACCCTCTGGAGCGGCACGCTGCTGCAGATCGGCGCCCTGCTCATGCTGATCCCCGTGGCCGACAGCTGGCCGCGCTGGTGGAGCGTGGCCTACGTGATGGTGGCCCAGGCGATCAGCGGCATCGCCAAGGACCTCAACAAGATGAGCGCCAAGGGCGCCATCAAGACCGTGGTGCCGGAAACCCCCGACGACCACAGCCGCGGCGAGGCCCAGCTGTTCCGGTGGGTGGCCATCCTCACCGGCTCCAAGAACGCCCTCAAGGGGGTGGGCTTCTTCCTCGGCGGCGTGCTGCTCACCAGCCTCGGCTTCAATGCCGCCGTCGGCGCCATGGCGGCGGGCCTGGCCCTCGCCTTTCTGCTCACCCTCGTGCTTCCCGGCGACATCGGACGGATGAAGAGCAAGCCTGCCTTCGCCGCCCTGTTCTCCAAGTCGTCCGGCATCAACCTCCTCTCCCTGGCGCGCTTCTTTCTCTTCGGCGCCCGCGATGTGTGGTTCGTGGTGGCCCTGCCGGTGTTCCTGCAGGCCACCCTGGGCTGGCGCTTCTGGGAGGTGGGCGGCTTCATGGGCCTGTGGGTGATCGGCTACGGGATCGTGCAGGGCGCGGTGCCTTCCCTGAGACGCCTATGGGGCAGCGGCATGCCCCC
Source organism: uncultured Cyanobium sp. (assembly GCA_964628165.1). Lineage (GTDB taxonomy): Bacteria > Cyanobacteriota > Cyanobacteriia > PCC-6307 > Cyanobiaceae > Cyanobium. The sequence continues at coordinate 2,929 of CAZVPB010000011.1, read as the reverse complement.
GGGTCCCTCGGCGGTCCAGTTCTGGGCTGCGGTGCTCACGGCCATCCCGGCCGTGATCGCCATTGCCCTCGCCCGGCAGGTGGCCCATCCGGGGGTGGCGATCGTGGCGGGACTGGCGGCCTTCGGGGTGGTGTTCGCCATGAATTCCTCCATTCACAGCTACATGATCCTCGCCTATTCCCAGGCCGAGGAGGTGAGCCTCAACGTGGGCTTCTATTACATGGCCAATGCCGCCGGGCGGCTGGTGGGCACGCTGCTGTCGGGAGCCGTGTTCCTGCTCGGCGGAACCGAGAGCGGCGGCATGCAGGCCTGTCTGTGGTGCTCCGCTCTGCTGGTGGGGCTCTCCTGGCTGAGCAGCCTGCGGCTTCCCGCCCCTTCCCGCGCCCCCATGCCGGCAGCGCTGCAATAGACAAGGAGGCCCGCTGCCCTGTCCGCCGCCCCGTGCCTTCCTGTTCCCTCCACACCCTGGCGGACTGCGACCTGGCGATCGGCGGCTGGCCCCGTTTCCGGTATGACGCCAGAGGCGGCGGCGGAACGGGCCACCTCGGCAACCCCGACCCGGAGGGCGTGCGAACCCTTCGTTTCGATGCCGATCAGCTGGTGATTCCCCGGCTCGATCTCCGCAGCGGCCGCTGGCTGGGGCTGCCCCTGCCCCCAGGCCTGGCGATCGAGATCCAGCCCGAAGGACTGGAGGGAACTCTCCACCCCGCCACGGGTGCCGTTTCCCTGCGTTTCACCTCCCGCTTCCGCTTCAGCGTGGGGCGGCTCTACCGGGCGCCCGATCTGCTGGTGGACACCCTGCTCACCACCGGAGCTGTGGGCGGCGCGCGGCACCAGGCCGAAGGACTTCCGCTTGATGGGAACGGCACCATGCGTCTGGTGGGGGTGGCCACGGTGCAGCCGAGCGGCGACGGCTGGTTCGACCGCTTCCTCGGCCTGCCGGACGAGGCGCTGGCGCGGCTCCACTGCCGGCTCGGCAACGTACCTTGATCGTCGGTCGCGGCGGACACGCCTGATTGGATGCACCCTCTCGCGCTGAAGCTCGATCCCGGCAGCGATCCGCGTCAGCGTCTCGAGCAGGAGGCCCGCGAACGGGGCTTCAGCGGATTCGTGGTGAGTGCGGTGGGGAACCTGTCGCGGACGTCACTGCGGTTTCCCGGCCAGCCGCGGCCGACCGTTCTGGAGGGCGAACACGAGATCATCAGCCTCACCGGCTCCGTGGATCCCGAGGGGGTGCACCTGCACCTGAGCGTCTCCGACGGCGAGGGCCGCGTGACCGGCGGGCATCTCGAGACGGGCAGCCGCGTCCACACCGGCGCCGAGCTCCTCGTTGCCCTGGTGCAGCCGGCGGCGATAGCGGCCCCTTTCCCGGCGTCACAGGGGGTGACGCAGCCACGGCCGGCAGAGCCCCGCGTGGAGGTGGCGGTGCTGCCGGGCTGCCCCTTCTCGGCCCGGGCCCTGCGGATGCTCCGCACCCTCGGCATCCCCCACATCCGGCGGGAGGTCGATGACGAGAAGGAACGGCTGCGGATCCGGGAACGGGCCGGTGCCGCCTCGCTGCCGCAGGTGTTCATCGACGGAGCCGCCATCGGCGGCTACGACGCCCTGGCGGAACTGCACGGCCAGGGGGAACTGGACAGCCTGCGTTCCTGAGGAACGTTAAGATAAGTAAATGAGTGGTGGAGCCGTTCCCCATCCCGACCTGGCCGGCCTGCGGCGCGAGTACCGCCGCGACGGCCTGCGCCGCAGCGATCTCGCCCCGGATCCGGTGGACCAGTTCCGCCGCTGGTTCGACCAGGCCACGGCCGCGGAACTGCTCGAGCCCAACGCGATGGTGCTCTCCACCACCAACGGCGAGCGGCCCAGCTCGCGCACGGTGCTGCTCAAGGCCTTCGACGGGCGCGGCTTCGTGTTCTTCACCAACTACGGCAGCCGCAAGGCCCGCGACATCGAGGCGGATGCCCATGTGAGCCTGCTGTTCCCCTGGTACGGGCTGGAGCGGCAGGTGGGCATCCTGGGCTGCGCCGAACGGATCGGCATGGCGGAATCGCTGGCCTACTTCGCCTCCCGGCCCTTCGGCAGCCGTCTCGGGGCGTGGGTGTCGCAGCAGAGCTCGGTGATCGACTCCCGTCGCATGCTGGAGATGCAGTGGGAGGCGATGAAGCGCCGGTTCGCCTCCGGCGAGGTGCCCCTGCCGCCCGCCTGGGGCGGCTTCCGGGTGGTGCCGGAGGAAGTGGAGTTCTGGCAGGGTCGCGAGAACCGGCTCCATGACCGGTTCCGCTACGCCCGCGAGGAGGGAGGCTGGCGCATCGAGCGTCTGGCCCCCTAAGTCGGACTCGTTATGAGTTAGGCTGCTGCGCGACGTTTTCAGGAGTCCCCATGGCCGTCCTCGATCAGGTGCCCCAGGTCACCTTCAAGACCCGCGTGCGTGATGAATCCGTGCCCGGACCGAATCCCTACCGCTGGCAGGACCTCACCACCGACGACATCTTCAGGGGCAAGAAGGTGGTGGTCTTCTCCCTCCCCGGCGCCTTCACCCCCACCTGCTCCTCCAACCATCTGCCGCGGTACGAGGAGCTCTACGACGAATTCCGCGCCCTCGGCGTCGATCAGATCGTGTGCGTCTCGGTGAACGACGCCTTCGTGATGTTCCAGTGGGGCAAGCAGATCGGCGCCAAGAACGTGTTCCTGCTGCCCGATGGCAACGGGGAGTTCACCCGCAAGATGGGCATGCTGGTGGACAAGTCGAACCTCGGCTTCGGTCTTCGCTCGTGGCGGTACTCGATGCTCGTGGACGACGGCAGGATCGAGAAGATCTTCGTGGAGCCGGATTTCGGCGACAACTGCCCGATCGACCCCTTCGAGGTGTCGGATGCCGACACGATGCTGGCCTATCTCAAGGGCCACGCACCCGCCGGGGTCTCGGCTC
>CAZVPB010000010.1:725-23875 GCA_964628165.1 uncultured Cyanobium sp. | reverse complement strand
GAGGCCTACCAGCTGCTCAAGGAGCTGTACCGCCGGCGGGACGGGCGGTGACGATCTCTTCCGTCCTACATAAGACCAGATACGGGTCCAATAGCGGGTCTCGACAGAGCCATGCGGAGCGGCATGGGAATCCTGCAGGATTCATATGAGACGCTTCACTGGACCCGTCACGCGTCGCTGGCGGGACGGGAAAGAATCAAAAATTCGATGAATTTCGCCTGTTCACCCGGTCTGCCCACCACCCTTCCCGCGGAGAACCACGCAGCCGCCCCATCTCCTCACTGTCTGGCCAGGACAGCGTGTCCAGAGCATGAAGGAAACAAGCTCTGAAGAGGGATTACAAGCTCTGCGTATCTGTGTGCACCACAGATACGCAGGTGGCTGCCCTGCCTCAGCCCCTCGAAGCGGCCGACCGACGGCGGCGTCCCCGGGCGCAGCCAGACATCTTCTTGTCAATCTCAGCCCAGACGCCTGACTAGACCCGAGACAGGCCTCATGCGAGACGGCTGAGTTGCATCTCGCTGAGCCGATGGCGCTCCGCCGCCCGGGCAAGGGAGCCCGCGGAGACGCCCCAGGACCGGGGACCCGGGGCCGGTGGCCGGTGGGGCACTCCAAGCGAAACGCCTATGGTGTCTTACTGGTCTCACCTGGGGCCATGAGATAGACCTGTATCGGGTCCAGCCTGAGACGAAAGCGGCAAGGTTGATCGTCTCAACCAAGACCTGGTTATGGACCTGAAATGATCCCCGTATGAGACGACCGCGTCTGATCGGTCGGCCATGAAGAAGCCCGGCCGGGGCCGGGCGGGGGAACGGGCTGGGGCTGCCCGGGTCGGCTTCGGGGCTCAGGTGGTGGTCTGCATTCCCTGGATCAGGAAGTCGAAGTAGGGACCCACCAGCAGCGCCTCCTCGCCTCCCAGAAGACTCACGGAGGCCTCCTTGAGGGCACGCATGGCCTCGACCATGCCCGGCATCGGCACCCCGAGGCTGTTGTACATCTCGCGGGCCCCCACCAGGCCGATCTGCTGGATCATCTCGGTGCTGCCGGCCAGCACTCCGTAGGTCACCAGCCGCAGATACCAGCTGAAATCCCGCAGGCACTGGGCCCGCTGTTTCTGGCCGAAGGCATTGCCGCCGGGAGCCACGTACTCGGGCTTGCGGGTGAACAGCTGGCGGGCGGCTTCGTCGACGATCTTCTTCTCGTTGTCGGTGAGGGCCCGAACGACGGAGAGCCGCTGCGCCCCGCCGCTGAGGAAGTCCACCATCGAGAGCAACTCGCCGCTGGTGGGATACCGGAGCTGATCATCAGCCTGGAGGATCAGATCGCGAACGACGCTCATGGGGGCGACTCCACACGGCGGCATCCTATCGATCGCCGCGTTGGGTGCCGGAGTCCGGCGGCATCGTGTAACGCCCCTTTGCACGCCGCCGATAGGGTCGTCATCCCTGCCGTTCCCTACGGGCCGATGCCGAAGCCGGTGGACGGAGTCGAGATGGAGATCACCGATCTGAGCCTCGACGGCCACGGGATCGGGAGGGTCGATGGCGAGGTGGTGTTCGTGCCGGGAACCCTGCCCGGTGAACGTGCCGCCGTTCGGCTGCGGCCCCGCAGCCGGAGCCGGCGGCGCTTCGCCGATCCGGTCGACCTTGTGGTCCGCTCGCCTGAGCGGCGACGGCCACCGTGCATCCTGGCGGCCGACTGCGGCGGCTGTTCGCTGCAGGCCCTGGAGGACGACGCCCAGCGGGCCTGGAAGGGGCGCACCGTGGAGGAGGCCCTGCGGCGCATCGGCGGCCTTGAGGTGCCGGTGGCGCCACCCCCCCCACCCGCCGCCACCCTCGGCTACCGCAACCGGGCGGTGATCCCCCTGGAACGGCGGGAGGACGGACGGCTGCGGGCCGGCTACTACCGGCGGGGATCCCACCGGATCGTGAACATGAACCGCTGCCCGGTCCTCGATCCGCGGCTGGACCGGCTGATCGCTCCCCTCAAGGCCGACCTCGACGCCAGCGGCTGGCCGATGGATCACCACCGCGGCACGGTGCGGCACCTGTCCCTGCGGGTGGGGCACCACAGCGGAGAGGTGCTCATCACCCTGATCGCCACCGAGGCGGGTCTGGAGGGGGTGGAGGAGCTGGCTGCCGAGTGGCGTCGGCGCTGGCCCGAGGTGGTGGGGGTGGCCCTCAACCTGCAGCCCCACCCCGACAACCGCCTCTTCGGTCCGGAGACGATCACGCTGGCGGGGCGCCCCTGGCTGGAGGAACACTTCGCCGGTGTGCGGCTTCAGGTGGGTCCGGACACCTTCTTCCAGATCAACACGGCCGAGGCGGAGCGGGCCGCCGCCCAGATCCTCGAGGGACTGGCGGGGGAGACGGGGCTGCTGGTGGATGCCTTCTGCGGCATCGGAACGTTCTCGCTGCCGCTGGCGGCACGGGGCTGGCGGGTGCTGGGCATCGAACGGATGGCCGCGGCGGTGGAACTGGCCCGCAGCAATGCCCTCCGCAATGGACTGGGCGAGCGGGCCACGTTCGAGGTGGGGGGCGTCGCCGAGGCCCTGGCCGCCTGCCTCGACGAGCCCGGATCGCCGGTGGGAGCCCTGCTGATCGACCCGCCCAGGAAGGGCCTCGACCCCCCTGCGCTGGCGGCGATCGAGGCGGCACCGCCACCGCAGCTCCTCTACCTCAGCTGCGACCCCTCCACCCTGGCCCGCGACCTGGGCCGTCTGTGCGGAACGGGTCCGTACCGTCTCGATTCCCTGCAGACCTTCGACTTCTTCCCCCACACCACCCACGTGGAGACCCTGGCGGTGCTGCGCTGCGGAACCGGCTAACTGCGCAGCCGGGCGCCCTTGAGCTGGCCGAGGGCCTGGCGCACCCTGCCATGGGCGTTCTCCACCTCCTCATCGGTGAGGGTGCGCCGTGGATCGCGGTACCGGATCCGGAACGCCTGGCTGACCATGCCTTCGCTGAGGGGAGGGCCCTCGTAGCGGTCCACGAGTTCGGCGGCCTCCAGGAGGGGACGGCCGGCCTTGCGGATGCAGCCGAGCAGGGTGGCGGCCGTGGTCTCGCGCGGGATCTCCACGGCGACGTCCCGCTCGGAGGCGGGCACGAGGGGATAGGGGGAGAACTGGGGAAGCCAGCGGGAACGGCGGGTGGCGGCGGAGAGGACGGCGGCGAGATCGAGCTGGAACAGATGGGTGTCCTCGGGCAGGTCGATCTCCTCGCCCCTCGCCGGATGGAGCTGGCCGAACCAGCCAGCGGGGCGGCCCTCCACGACGATCTGGGCCGACCGGCCGGGGTGCAGCAGCGGTCCCGGATCCGGGGCGTTCCCGAAGGGGCGGTCCTCCACCGGAAGGGCCAGGGCGTCGAGGGCTCCCTGCAGAACCCCCCTGGCCTCGGCATAGGCCATGGGCTGCGGCTTGCCGTGGCTCGTCCACCGCTCGGAGCGGCGGCGGCCCGCCATCACCCCCACCAGCAGCGCCCGTTCACCGGACCCGGGGGCGCCTCCCGTGAAGACATGGCCGATCTCATAGCCCCAGAAAGCGGGCTGGGAGGCCTGCAGGTTGCGCCTCGCGGCCGCCAGCAGCTCCTCGTGCAGGTTGTCCCGCAGGTGGCCGTAGTCGCTGAGCAGGGGGTTGGCGAGGGCCACCCTCCCCTCGGCTGCCGGCACCAGGGAGAGGGCGCAGGTCTCCTGCAGTCCCGCCGCGCAGAGCCCGCGTCGCAGCCGCCGCTCCGCCTCGTGGTGGGCCTCGATGCCGCCGGGCTCGATGGGATCGGGGAGCCGGGCATCGAAGCTGTCGTAACCCACCAGCCGGGCCACCTCCTCGATCAGGTCCACCTCCCGGACGAGATCCAGCCTGCGGGAGGGGGGCACCTCCACCCGCCATCCGTCCGCGGTCGCCTCGAGGCCGCAGCCGAGGGCGGTGAGGGTGTCGGTGATCCGGGCGTCGGGCAGGTCCATCGGGCCCTCCTCCCCCACCACCGGGCCCAGCAGACGGTGAAGGGCGTCCCGCCGCAGCAGGAGGGCTGGCGATGCGGGGCCGGGGCGGCGGTGGCACCAGCGTCCCGCCACCTCGGCCCCCGCCAGCCGGGCCAGCAGTTCCGCCGCCCGGTCGGCGGCCTCCAGGGTGAGTTCCACCGGCAGCCCCTTCTCGAAGCGGCTGCTGGCCTCGGTGCGCAGTCCGACGCTGCGGGCCGAGCGCCGCACCGCCTGGGGGGGGAACACCGCCGCCTCCAGCCAGATGGCGGTGGTGCTTCCGGAGACCGCCTCGGCGCGGCCCCCCATCACCCCGGCGAGGGCGATGGGAAATCCGGCATAGGTGACGAGCAGGGCCTCCTCGGCCAGGATGCGCTCTTCCCCGTCGAGGGTCTCCAGGGTCTCCCCGGGCCGGGCGTTGCGCAGGCCGATCGCGGCAGGCTGCGGCACGCTCTCGCCGGCGAGCCGGGCCAGGGCGTCGCGGTCGAAGGCATGGAGGGGCTGGCCCGTCTCCAGCATCACCAGGTTGGTGACGTCCACGACGTTGTTGACCGGCCGGATCCCGGCCCGCTCCAGGCGCCTCCGCAGCCATGCCGGTGAGGGGCCCACCCGCAGGCCTTCGAGTGCCGTCAGGCTGAACACACCCCCCGCCTCCATGGCCTCCCGGCTGGTGGGGGGCACCGCCAGGTCCTGCGCCTCGACGGCGGGCGGAGGGGATCCGAAGCGGGTGGTGCCACCGCAGAGGGCCGCCACTTCCCGGGCGATCCCCCGCATCGAGAGGCCGTCGGGGCGGTTGGCGGTGATGGCCAGCTCGAGGATCTGATCGTCGAGATCGAGGGCGCTGGCCAGGTCGGTTCCCACCGGGGGCACCTCCTCGAGCGTCTCCTCCAGAACGAGGATTCCGTCGGAGGAGCCGGGGAGGCCCAGCTCCGCCAGGGAGCAGATCATGCCCTGGCTGGTCACCCCCCGCAGCTCGGCGGAGCGGATCGTCAGATCGACCGCGGGGAGGTGGGTTCCCACCGGGGCGACCGCGACATGGATGGCCTCCCGCACGTTCGGGGCGCCGCAGACGATCTGGAGCGGCTCACCTGGACCCGTTTCCACCCGGCAGACGCTGAGTCGCCCGGCGTCGGGATGGGGCCGGCAGGAGGTGACCCGGCCGACCACGACGCCGGCGCAGCCCGCGGCGAGATCCTCGATCGCCTCCACTTCGAAGCCGGCCATCGACAGCCGTTCCGCCAGAAGGGAAGGGTCGAGGGTCTCCGGAGCGCAGTCCACGAGCTCCCGCAGCCATCGCAGCGAAACACGCATGGAGTGCACCGAAGAACGGCGGGGATCCTAGAAATCCGCCCTTCCTTCGCCAGGGAAGGGGGCGTGTAGGGTGGGTGATTGTCAACACGCTTCGCACACGCGGCGCAACGTCCTTCCATGGCCAAGAACAAGGGCGTCCGGCTGGTGATCACCCTCGAGTGCACCGAATGCCGGTCCAACCCCGCCAAGCGGACCCCCGGGGTCTCCCGCTACACCACCCAGAAGAACCGTCGGAACACCACCGAGCGGCTTGAGCTGAAGAAGTTCTGCCCTCACTGCAACAGCAGCACGGTGCACAAGGAGATCAAATGATGGCCTTCTGAGGCCGATCATCTGCACCGCTTCACTCACCACCGCCAACCCTCTCGTCCCTTCCCCGGTTTTCCCTCCCGATGGCCAGTTCCTACTTCAAGAAACGCCTTTCGCCGATCCGGCCAGGCGACCCGATCGATTACAAGGACGTCGATCTGCTCAAGAAATTCATCACCGACCGCGGCAAGATCCTGCCCCGCCGTCTCACCGGCCTCACCGCCAAGCAGCAGCGCGATCTCACCAACGCGGTCAAGCGGGCCCGCATCCTGGCGCTGCTTCCCTTCGTGAACCCCGAAGGCTGATGTGCCCGGGGCCGCTCCGCCGCCGCCTGCCGAGGGGGATCTGGTCGGCCTGATCGAGCAGGGCAGGCCCCGCATCGGCGTTCTCGCCTCCCGGCACGGCAAACGAGCCGTGGTGGGGGTGGGCCTGAACGGGGAACGGATGCAGCGTGGTCTGGGGCAGCTGGACCGGATCATGCCGCTGCCCGAGGGAGCGGCCCCGCCGGGCTCCATCGCCGAGATCCCCTGGCGGCTCCGGCGGGAGGACCTGATGAGGTCTCCCCCTCCCCGGCGGGATCTCGGCATGGCCTGGCTGCTGCTGCGGGAGGGGAACGACTGCCCCGACCTGGGCACCTTCACGGGCATGGTGGCCGAGGGTGACGGCCCGGCCCAGCGGGCCGCCTGCTGGCGCTGGCTGCAGGGGGAGCAGACCCTCTTCCGCTGGCGCAACGGCCGGGTGGAGCCGCGGTCCCCGGCGGAGCTGCGGCAGCTGCGGCACCAGCGGCGGCGGCGGCAGCTGAGCCTGGAGGAACGCCGGCGGTGGCGCGAAGCCCTGCGGCGGCGCAGGCCCATCGAGGTCGAAGAACTCGGAGCGGACTCTCGCCGCCAGCTCGAGCAGCTGCGCCGCTGGGCCGCCGGCGACCGCAGCGAGGACCTGAGCGAGGAGCTGCATCGGTCCCTCCAGGCCGCCCACTGCGCGGCGGAGCCGGGCACCATCCGCCATCTGCTGGTGGACCTGGGCCTGTGGCCCCGACACCACCTGCCCTCCCTCGCCGGCAGTCACTGGAGCGAGGGCTTCCCCGAGGAGGCGCGCCGGGAGGCCGAACGGCTCCTCCAGCGGGCCGAGGCCCCTCTCCCCGGGGATGCGCTGCGGCAGGACCGGACCGGCCTGCGCAGCGTCACCATCGACGACGAGGACACCGAGGACATCGACGACGGCCTGGCCCTGGAGCGAAGGGCCGACGGGGCGGAGCGGCTCTGGATCCACGTGGCGGATCCGGGCCGGCTCGTGGAGCCGGAGAGCGCTCTCGACCTGGAGGCCCGGCGGCGCGGATCCAGCCTCTACCTGGCCCGGGGCAGCCTGCCGATGTTCCCGTCCGAGCTGGTGCGCGGACCCTTCAGCCTCACCGCCGGCCGCCGCTGCCCCGCCTGGAGCGTCTGGGTCGACCTCGACGAGGACGGCGGCGTGCGGCAGGCGGGGATCGAGAACACCTGGGTGCGCCCGACTTACCGGCTCTCCTACGCCGACGCGGACGAACTGATCGCCCTGGCCCCTCCCCAGGAGGAGGACCTCGCCAGGATTCACCGGCTCATGGAGCTCCGCCACGCCTGGCGGCTGCGGCGGGGGGCCCTCGCGCTGGAACAGCCGGAGGGCAGGATCCGGGTCGTGGAGGGCCGGGCGGAGCTGGAGATCATCGAGCCCAGCCCGGCCCGCCGCATGGTCGCCGAGGCGATGGTGCTGGCCGGCACCGTCGTGGCGGAGCACGGCCGCCGGCACGGCCTGGCCCTGCCCTTCCGCAGCCAGCTCCGGCCGGATCTTCCCCCCGCGGCGGAGCTGGCCGCCCTGCCGGCCGGACCGGTGCGTCACGCCGCCCTGCGCGGGTGTCTCGGCCGGGGCCGGACGGGCACCTCCCCCGACCCGCACTTCAGCCTCGGGCTCGAGGCCTACGTCCAGGCCACCTCCCCGATCCGCCGCTACGGCGACCTGCTCGTCCAGCGCCAGCTGCGGGCGGTCTGGAGCGGGACGGAGGCGATGACGGCCGACCGCCTCGGGGAGCTGCTCGAGACGGTGGAGGCTCCGATCCGTCAGGCCATCCAGATCGCCCGCGAAGATCAGCGCCACTGGCTGCAGGTGTGGTTCGAGCAGCAGGACCGCCGCCAGTGGCATGGGCTCTTCCTCCGCTGGCTGCGGCAGAAGGACCACCTGGGACTGGTCCATGTCGAGGAGCTGGCGATGGACCTCCCCGCCACCTGTCCCGCCGAAGCCTGCCCCGCCGACGAACTGCTCGTGCGGCTGGTGGCGGTGGACTCGCTGAGGGACCAGCTGACGCTCCATGCGGTGGCCTGAGCCGATCGGTAGGATCCCGCCTCCGGGCGGTGCCTTGGTGGCTGCGCAGACTGCCCTTCAGCAGCGCCGATGACCTACACGCTCACCACCCCGCTTTACTACGTCAACGACCGGGCCCATCTGGGCAGCACCTACACCACCCTGGCCTGCGACGCCATCGCCCGCTACCGGCGCCTGAGGAAGGAACCGGTGATCTTCGTGACCGGCTGCGACGAGCACGGCCTCAAGATCCAGCGCACCGCAGCCGCGGCGGGCCTCTCCCCCCAGGCCCACTGCGACGCCGTCAGCGCCGGCTACCGGGAGCTCTGGAAGCGCTGGGGGGTGAGCCATGACCGCTTCGTGCGGACGACCGACCCCCGCCATCGTCTGGTGGTGGAGCAGTTCTTCGCCAGGGTCGAGGCCAGCGGCGACGTCGTCGAAGGACGCCAGCAGGGGTGGTACTGCGTCGCCTGCGAGGAGTTCAAGGACGACCCCCACGAGGCGGACGACCCGGAATGTCCGATTCACCGCAGGCCGCTGGAGTGGCGCGACGAGACGAATCTCTTCTTCCGCCTCTCCCGCTATCAGGACCGGATCGAGGAGCTGGTGGCGCGCGGCGATTTCGTCGCCCCCCCGGCCCGGCGGCGGGAAGTGGAACGGTTCGTGGCGGCGGGGCTGAAGGATTTCTCGATCTCCCGTCGCAACCTCAGCTGGGGCATCCCGGTGCCGGGCCATCCCGGCCACACCTTCTACGTGTGGTTCGACGCCCTGGTGGGGTACCTCACGGCTCTGCTGGAACCGGAACAGCTCCCGCGGCTGGAGCAGCTCGAACACCATGGCTGGCCCGCGAGCCTGCACGTGATCGGCAAGGACATCCTGCGCTTCCATGCCGTCTTCTGGCCGGCCATGCTGCTCTCGGCCGGACTGCCGTTGCCCCGGCAGGTGTTCGGGCACGGATTCCTCACCCGGGAGGGGCAGAAGATGGGCAAATCCCTCGGCAACGTGCTCGACCCGGAAGTGCTGCTCGAGCGATGCGGCCGGGATGCGGTGCGCTGGTATCTCCTGCGGGATTTCGCCTTCGGCGAAGACGGAGACTTCCAGCAGCAGCGCTTCACCGAGCTGGTCAACAGCGAGCTGGCCAACACCATCGGCAATCTGCTGAACCGGACCGCCTCCATGGCCCGGCGCTGGTTCGGGGAGGCCGTTCCCCCCGCTGGAGCGGCGGGGCGCTCCGACCACCCCCTGGCCCGCCTGGCCGCGGAGACGGGAGAAGCCTTCGACCGGGCGATGGGCACGCTCGACTTCCGGGGGGCCGCCGAGGCCGTGCTCCTTCTCGCCAGCCGCGCCAACGGCTATCTCAACGACCAGGCCCCCTGGAAACGCATGAAGGAGGAAGGAGCCTCCCCCGCCGTCGCCGCCGACCTCCATGCCGTCCTGGAGACCTGCCGCTGTGTGGCCGTGCTGCTGGAACCCCTCCTGCCGGACCTCTCTTCCCGCATGCTCGCCCAGCTGGCCCAGGCGCCTCTCCACAGCGGCACCGACGCAGCTGGGTGGGGGGACGCATGGGCCGACGCGCGCCGCTGGGGGGGTCTCGCGGAAGGCACGCCCCTGCCGGAGCCCTGTCCTGTGATGCAGAGACTCGAACTCGATTCACCGCTGTGACGTTCACCGGTCCCCGCCGCCGCGGACTCCTGCTTCTGCCCCTGCTGCTCCTGCCGCTGCTGGGGTCGTGCCGGGGGCGGCCCACGGTCACCGAGGAGAACGATCCCCCGTTCGTGTTCCGTTCGCTGGATCTGCGCCAGCAGGACCCGGGCGGCAGGCCCGCCTGGGAGCTCACCAGCCCCGAAGCCCGCTACGACGCCCGCCGCCGGGTGATCCGGGCGATCCAGCCCCGCGGCACCATCTATCAGAAGGGTGAGCCGGTCTACCGCCTGGAAGCCGACAGCGGCACGGTGCTCAACGATGGTGAGGTGATCCTGCTCGAGGGCACCGTCCGGCTCCGCCGGACCGGTTCCGATCCGGTCCAGATCAGCGCCGCCCGCGTGCGGTGGCTCCCCAAGAAGGAGCGGATGGATCTCGATCGACGACCGTCCGCGGTGAACCGCCGTTCCCGCCTGGTGGCCCGCCGGGCACGGTTCCGTTTCGACGAGGACCGGCTCGAACTCCGCGGCGAACCCAGGCTGGAGCAATGGGGACGCCCCTTCGACCCGTTCAAGGCACTGCCCAAGGACCCTCCCGAGGCGGTGCTGACCGTGGCGAAGGCCGACTGGAACCCCGGCAGCGGCCGCCTTGAGGCAACCGGCCCCGTCCGGGGACGCCGCAGCGCCAAACGCGGCGACACCGCCAAAAACGCGGGCAGGAAGGAGGAGGCGGGGACGGGGGAGACCCAACGCCCCGACCAGACCCTCACCGCCACGTCCCTGCAGGGCAACACCCAGAAGCAGATCTATCTGCTCAAGGCCCCCGTGCAGGTGAGGGATGTCCAATTGAAGGCCGTTCTCACCGCTGGCGACACCACCATCGAGGCGGCACGTCAGAGGGTGCGCACCCAGGGGTGTGACATCCGCCGCCCCGGGGAGGATCTGCGCGCCGACCGCTGCATCTGGAACTGGTCCACGAACGAGGTGGAGGCGGTGGGCTCGATGGTGTACCAGCGCAGCGAGAACGATCAGATCACCCGGGGCGAGCGGATGAAGGGTCGGCTCAGCGACGGGGGATGGGTGGAGGTCACCTCCCCGGGCGGAAGGGTGTTCAGCCGGTTCCGGGTTCCGAAGCAGAGCCGCCCGTCGACGCCGCCGTCACGGCGTCAAGCTCCTGAGCCCATTCGGCTGTGAGGCGTCGGCTCCATCCCTCCACCCAGGTCAGGTCGCTGCGGGAGAAGCAACGGGGTGACCATCCCCCCAGCAGAAGCAGACCGCCGGTCCCGACCGGCTGAACCAGCACCGAGGGAAGACCCTCCAGAAGTCCGCGGAATTCCTCGCGGCCCGGATAGAGACGCAGGTCCACCAGGGAGATCGCCCGCTGCCGCTCCAGGGCCTTCCCGCAGATCGACCCCGGCCGGAAGGGACCGTTTCCTGGCTGCAGCAGACCCCGCCGCAGCAGGGTGCGGCCGTTCCAGTGGAGCAGCACCACCGCCGCGGGCGTGGCGGTGAGCAGCATCATGCTTCCCCAGCCGAGTTCCCGCGCCAGCGGCTCGGGCAGATGCGGCAGCGTTTCGAATCCCTCCTCCCCCCGCAGATCGGCCCGTTCCGGCGGCCGGGGCTCGATGCGGGTCCACAGCAGCGCCACCAGCATCAGCACCACCGCCAGGGCGCCCGCGAGCACCGAAGCACGCTCCAGGGGGGGCTCGAGCCGCGCTGCGGTGGCCTGGTTCACGATGTCGAGCAGCAGGGCAAGGACGCCCGCGCCGAGAAGCACGCGGGGGGGAGTGCTCATCGCCATCGGCGGGTAGGCGGCGGGGGATTCGTCCGGCACAGGTTGCCCGATGGCGTTCGCCGAACGGGGGGCCAGCTGCTGCAATGGAGAACCATCCTTTCCGGTCCATGAGCCCCAGTGAGGCCTTCGCCGCCGTCGCCCTCGTCGCCGTGGCCTGCGACGGTCGCCTCGACCAGGAGGAGGCCCGCGCCCTGCGGCAGCAGCTGGAGGGGCGCACCCCCTTCCGTGACCGGAGCGAGGGGGAGATGGCCCTTCTCTTCGACAGCCTCCTGGGCATCCTCCGCAGCGAGGGCTGGCAGACCCTTCTGGAGCGAGCCGTTCCCCGGCTGCTTCCCGAGCAGCAGGAGACGGCCCTCGCGATGGCCGCCCACCTGGTGCACTCCGACCGGTTGATCGATCCTGTGGAGCTTCGGCTTCTGGAGCTGATGATCGAGCTGGTGGAGATTCCGGCGGAGCGGAGCGAACGGATTCTCGAGGTGATCACCCTGCTGCATCGCGACAGCCTTGCGGCTTGACGCAGACTGGTTGGAAAGATTCATCCGCCCCCCGTCCCTGATGAGCCCCCCACGCCGCCACCCCCTCTCCGCCGTGTCGCGGCTGGTGCGCGGAGTGCTGGGATCGGCCCTGGCGATGCTCATCGTCTTCGCCGGCCCTGTGGCCGGCGCCTGGGCTGTGGGGGTGGGCGACATGCCGGCCTCCCCGCCGCCCGAACGGGTGCTCGACACCACGGCGGCGCTGAGCCGGGCGGCATCCGGAGAGATCGAGGCACGACTGCAGTCCCTCGAATCCGACCGGGTGGACGCCCGTCTCGTGACGGTGGACCGGCTCGACTACGGCGTCGACCTCGACCAATTCGGCCGTGACCTGCTGGAACGGTGGTCCGCCGGCAACTCCGCGGCATCCACGGCCCCGAGGCTTCTGCTGGTGATCGACACCCACACCCGGTCCGCGGCGATCGCCGCCTCCCCTTCCCTCGAGAAGCAGCTTCCTCCCCAGCTTCTGAGAAGCACCGCCCGCACCACCATGGCGCTGCCCCTGCGGGAGGGGGCCCGCTACCGCCAGGCCGTCATCGACGGTCTCGACCGTCTCGTCACCGTTCTCCAGGGCGGTGAGGATCCCGGCGAGCCGGTGGAGCAGGAGCCGGCCGCCGTCGTGAGCAACGTGCCCACGCGCCAGGAGACCCGGGAGAGCAACGCCTTCACCTGGGTCGTGGTTCTTCTGGTGGTGGGCTCGGTGGTGCCGATGGTCACCTGGTGGGTGTTCTCGCGCTGAGCCGCCTGGATCCGCCATGGGTCTGACCGACTGGATGGGAGCCTTCGGGCGGGCGAGTTCCCTGGACATCGCCAGCGACCTGGAGCGGGGCTACGAGGCCGCCCTGCTCATCCAGGCGATCGAGCTGGAGCACTACAACGACCGCCCGGTGCGGCCGGAGCTGGAACTGAGCCTGCCGCGGGCGATGCAGGCCCAGATCATCCGCCGGTTCAAGGCGGCGCTCCAGATCTGCCGCCAGTCCCACGAGCGGGTGAAGCCCTACCGGCAGGAGCTGGCGGGCCAGGAGCTGCGTCAGTTCCAGCTGATCGAAGCCATGGTGAACCGCTACCAGGCGGGCCGCCAACCCCTCCCCAGCCTCAGCCGCTCGCCGGAGGTGCTGCCCCGCAGTCTGATCGGGGTGGTCGACCAGGTGCGCCGTCAGCTCGATCCCCAGGCGGAGGCGAACGTGGTGGCGGGCTTCCGCCGGCGGCGCGACTCCACCCTGGTCTCCCTGCGGATCCTGCTTCTGCTCGTGCTGATCCCCGTGCTCGTCCAGCAGGTGAGCCGCACCTACATCGTCTCCCCGCTCGTGGACCGCTACGCCCCCGACCACGAGTTCCTCACCTACCCCCGTCCCCAGCTGGAGGCCCGGGCGGTGGAGAAGCTGCGGCTCTATCAGGCGGAGATCGAGTTCGACGCCATCCTTCACGACCGCCCTCCCCCCAGCCGCGAGGAGCTGCACACCCAGCTCACCGAACGGGCCCGGCAGCTCAAGCAGGAGGCCGACCAGGAAAGCACCCACGCGATCAAGAACGTGATCGCCGATCTCACCGGTCTGCTGGCCTTCGCCGCCGTCTGCTTCCTGGGCCGGCGGGACATCCAGGTGCTGCGGGGCTTCCTCGACGAGCTCGTCTATGGACTGAGTGACAGCGCCAAGGCCTTCGCGATCATCCTCTTCACCGACATCTTCGTGGGCTTCCACAGTCCGGAGGGATGGTCGGTGCTGCTCGCGGGGGTGGCCGACCACCTCGGCCTGCCCCCCCAGGAGGACTTCATCCTTCTCTTCATCGCCACCTTCCCGGTGGTGCTCGCCACCATCTTCAAGTACTGGATCTTCCGCTACCTCAACCGGGTCTCCCCCTCCTCGGTGGCGACCCTGCGGAACATGAATGGCGGCGGCTGATCCGGACCGGCTCACCCTGGTGAGCGGCCCGGCCCGCAGCGGCAAGAGCCGCTGGGCCGAGCACCTCGCCGCCGTCAGCGGGCGCCGGGTCGTCTACCTGGCGACCGGACCTCTGCCGGCCGGCGATGACGCCTGGGAGGCCAGGATCGAACGGCACCGTCGCCGGCGGCCGGCCGAGTGGTCGTGTCACGAGGTGCAGGGTGACCTCACCCCGGCGCTGGAAGTCCTGACGCCGGCGGATCTGGGACTGGTGGACTCCCTCGGCACCTGGGTGGCGGCCCACCTCGACCGCAACGGCGAGGAATGGGAGCGGGAAGTGGAAGCCCTGGAGACGGCCCTTGCGGGATGTGCCGCCCCGCTCGTGCTGGTGGCGGAAGAGGTGGGATGGGGCCTGGTGCCCCCCACCGCGGTCGGCGGCCGCTTCCGGGACCGGCTCGGCAGCCTGCTCGACCGCCTCGTTCCCCGCTGCGACGCCGCCTGGCTGGTGATCCATGGAAGGGCCCTCGACCTGCTCGCCCATGGCCGGCCGGTGCCGACGCCGGAGGACTGAGCCCCGCCGTGCCCCGCATCGTTCTGCACCAGCCCCGGATCCCGCCCAACACCGGCAACGTGGCGCGGACCTGCGCGGCCACCCGCAGCGAGCTGCATCTGATCGAGCCGCTGGGATTCCGGATCGACGACCGCCACCTGCGGCGGGCAGGGCTCGACTACTGGTCCGCCGTTCAGGTGAAGGTGCACCCCGACGATGACTCCTTCCTCCGCTGGCAAGGCGCCCGGGGCGGAAGACTGCTCGCCTTCAGCAGCCAAGCCCGCCGGAGCTACACCCACTGCCGCTTCGCGGCCAGCGACTGGCTGCTCTTCGGCCGGGAGGACACGGGGCTGCCGGAGGAACTGCGGCGGCAGGCCGACGGGCTCCTCACCATTCCGATGCCGGGGGGCAGGGGGAGGACCGGGGGAATCGTCCGCAGCCTGAACCTCTCCGTCGCCGTGGGAGTGGTGGTGTTCGAGGCCCTGAGGCAGCTGGAGCAGGGGGACGACCACGGCGTTGGCCTCCACCCCTTGTAGGGGGAGGTTCGTGGCGCTACTCTCTGCGCGGCCCGGGGATGTCGGCTTCTCTACCGGGTCTTGTTCTGATGGGTCATCCTTCTGCATGAAGCCTCTGAAATTTCTCCTTCCCGCCGTCCTGGCCACCCCCGCGGTCGTTCCCCTCGTCTCCGCCATCGCCAACGACCGTTCATCCTCCTCCCTGGCCGACGATTTTCTCGCCGGCCTCACCACCCCCGAAGATTCCTCGTTCAGCGCACCGGCCGCCTCCGAGCCCAAGCTGGTCGCCGCCACCCCCGAATCCCCCTCTGCCGAAAGGAAGGCCGCCGGCCGTTCCACCGTGGTCCGGTTCGGCGACACCCTCAACACCATCGCCGAACGCTACGGCCTGACCCTCGGGGAACTGCTGAGGGTGAACCCGGGCGTCGACACCGCACGCCTGGTGGTGGGCACCCGCCTCCGGCTCCCCGAGTCCGCACCGGCGAGGGCCCGTTCCCTCCTGGCCGTGAAGCCCCTCACCAGTGGCGGCGTCAGCTGGCCGGAGCTGCCGGACTTCGGGGGTGAACGCACCCGTCCTCTGACCCCGGGGCGCTCCGTCGCCACCTGGATCTGGCCCGCCAAGGGAGTCTTCACCTCAGGCTATGGCTGGCGCTGGGGCCGGATGCACAAGGGAATCGACGTCGCCAACAACGTCGGCACGCCGATCGTTGCCGCCCGGGAAGGAAGGGTCTCCTATGCGGGCTGGCACGACGGAGGATACGGCTATCTGGTGGAGATCACCCACCAGGACGGCAGCCGCAGCCTCTATGCCCACAACAGCAGGATTCTCGTGCGCACCGGAGAAGTGGTGGCCCAGGGCCAGCCGATCAGCAGCATGGGCAGCACCGGCAGGAGCACCGGCCCCCATCTCCACTTCGAGATCCATCCCCCCGGCCGGGGCGCCGCCAATCCCCTGCAGTTCCTGCCCCCACGGGCATGAGGATGGGCGGGGGGATCGCTCCCCGCTCGTCTACACTCCCCCACCGGGGCTCGGTAGCTCAGCTGGTTAGAGCGTGGGATTCATAACCCCAAGGTCGGGAGTTCAAGTCTCCCCCGAGCCATCCTTCCGTCTCAGCGCATATCGACGGCACTCAGACGGTCCCTGAAGGTGCTCACCCCGCCGTCTTCCGGGTCCGGAGCTGGGACAGGGCTCGACACCCGGACATTCGGCCCGCGCTTCGAGGCACGACGGAGCGTGCCGGCCTGGGCCCGAGCCTCGATCGCCCGCACCAGCCGGCGGCTGCGGTTCACCTCGCCGACGGTCTCCCCCTCCTTGGGGCGGATCAGGGGATTGTCCCGGAGTTCCGAGCGCACCTGGTTCAGAAGGCGAAAGTGGCCGGTGCTGTTGTATTTGCGCAGAACGCTGGGATCCCAGGGCATCGCGGCGGGTTCTCGACGGACGAAGCAAGCCTATGCCGCCCGGGACCGCGCGCACGGGGCTCGATCCGTGATAGGTTGTAACAGGCAAACCTGAACTCGGTCCGACTTCGCGTTTGGACGCGGCCTGTTCCCATTTGCCCCCTTTCCGTTACCCCCATCCGCACTCGAGACATGTCCAGGCTCGTCGGTCTGCCGGCCCCCGACTTCACCGCCACCGCCGTCGTGGATCAGGAGTTCAAGGAGGTGACCCTCTCCCAGTACCGCGGCAAGTACGTGGTCCTGTTCTTCTATCCCCTCGATTTCACCTTCGTCTGCCCCACCGAGATCACGGCCTTCAGCGACCGCTACGCCGACTTCTCCAGCCGCAACACCGAGGTGCTGGGTGTCTCGGTGGACAGCGAATTCAGCCACCTCGCCTGGATTCAGACCGAGCGCAAGAACGGCGGCATCGGTGACATCGCCTATCCCCTCGTGGCTGACCTCAAGAAGGAGATCTCCCGCGCCTACGAGGTGCTCGACGAGGACGCCGGCGTGGCCCTCCGTGGACTCTTCATCATCGATCCCGCGGGCGTGATCATGCACAGCACGATCAACAACCTGCCGGTCGGGCGCAGCGTGGATGAGACCCTCCGGGTGCTGCAGGCCTTCCAGTACGTGCAGGCCCACCCCGATGAGGTCTGCCCCGCCAACTGGACCCCGGGCGAGAAGACCATGAACCCCGATCCGGTGAAGAGCAAGGACTTCTTCGCCGCCGTCCACTGAGCACCGGCCTCCGGTCCGGGCATGGAGGCAGTCCTCCATGCCCGGGTTCAGAGCAGTTCGAGAGTTCCTCGATCACCGTCGAGCCGCGCCCTGGCCCCCAGGGGCAGAGCCAGATTGGGCCGGCCGTGACCGACCGGGAGCTCCCCCACCAGGGGAATTCCCAGATCGCCGAGGCGTTCCCGCAGCACCTCCTCCATGGTGAGGTCCCCCGGCAGCACGTCATCCCGCTTCCAGCGGAAGTGACCGAGCCCCACCGCCGCCACCCCCTCCAGCAGCTTCGCCGTGCGCCACTGGGTGAGCATGCGGTCCACCCGGTAGGGAGCTTCGCCGATGTCCTCGAGAACCAGCACGCAACCTCTCAGGTCCGGCAGCCATGGGGTTCCGATCAGATGGGTGGCCACGGTGAGGTTGCTCACCACCAGGGGTCCGGTGCCTGAGCCGCCCTTCCATCCCACCCCACGGAGGGGATCCACGGGGCGGCCCCGCAGCAGCTGTGCCAGGCGGTTCCAGCTGGAGGGATCTCCCCCCAGGCCGGCATGGACGGCTCCCCCCCTGCCCGCGGCGAGCTGGGCCAGCAGCAGCGCCGACGTGTCCGAATAGCCCACCAGCCACTGGGGGCGCCGTGCCGGCGTCCAGCCGATCTCGAGCAGCCGGGCGCTGCCCCAGCCGCCGGCCACGGCGACCACCGCATCGGTTCCCGGGTCCCCGCTGGCCAGGCGCCACTGACGGAGGCGATCGCGATCCGAGGCACTGAACCAGCGCCAGCGGCCCATGGCCGCTGGCGGGATCCGCAGTTCCCATCCCTCGGCCGTGAATCGGCGGCGCAGCAGCTCCGCCTCCTCCGAAGGGTTCTCCCACCAGGTGCCCGGGGCGATCGCCACCACCCGACTGCCCTGTTCCAGCGGTCGGGGCGTGGACGGGGCGGCCCGGCCCGGCCGCAGGCCGGTGGAGGCCGCCAGCCCGGTGAGGCCGGCCAGGAGATGCCGGCGTCTCAATCGCTTCACCCCAGGGCCGCCGCCAGCAGGCGGCGGCCATCCACACCGCCGAGCAGGGCATCGCAGGCCCGTTCCGGATGGGGCATGAGTCCGAGCACATTCCCTTCGGGATTGCAGAGGCCGGCCACATCCCCCACCGATCCGTTCGGATTGTCCCGGTAGCGGAGCACGACACAGCCGCGCTCCTCCAGGGACCGGAGGGTGGCGGGGTCCACCTGGTAGCGGCCCTCGCCATGGGCGATCGGCAGCGTGATCGACTCTCCCGCCGCATAGCCCCCCAGCCAGCGGCAGGGACCGGGGTTCACCTCCAGCGGCGCCGGTTCGCAGAGGAAGTGCAGAGCCCGGTTGCGGGTGAGGGCTCCGGGCAGCAGTCCCATCTCGGTGAGCACCTGAAAGCCGTTGCAGATGCCGAGCACGGGCCCGCCGCCCTCGGCGAAGCGGCGCACGGCCTCCAGGATGGGAGCGAAGCGGGCGATGGCGCCGCAGCGGAGATAGTCGCCGTAGCTGAAGCCGCCCGGCAGCACCACGGCGCCGAGACCCTCGAGCGACTCCTCCTCATGCCAGAGGAAACGGGTGGGCAGCCCCAGCACCCCCTGCAGAGCCCAGGCGACATCCCGGTCGCAGTTGGAACCGGGAAAGACGACGATGCCGACGCTCATCAGCCCTGACTCCCGGCCGCCTGCCGGAGCTCCAGGCTCCAGTCCTCGATCACCGGGTTGGCCAGCAGGCGGTCGCTGAGCTGCTCCAGCCGCTGCCGGGCGCTGGCGGCATCGGGGGCCTCGATCTCGATCTCCACCGCCTTGCCGATCCGGAGCCTTCCCACCCCCTCGATGCCCAGCCGGCCGGCGGCGGCCCGGGTGGCCTCTCCGGCGGGGTCCAGCACCGAAGGGCGGAGGGAGACCAGAACGCGGGCGTGGAAGAGGGGCACCGGCGGTGGGGAGGTTTGTTAAATCTTGGCAGGACGGCTTCCCCAGGCCCGACCCCACCCTTCACGGTGGAGAGGAAACGCCTCCAAGGGCCGTGTCCACGGCATGCCCGACCTTCACCAACCAGCCGCCTGCGGCGGCGCTGCGGACGGTGATCGGGCTCGGTCTTCCTTTTCTGGCCTGCACGTGCCTGGCGGCACCGATGGGGCCGATTCCCCTGGAATGCCGCCTGGGGCAGGGCCCCTGGCGGGAATGCAGCATGCAGGTGGAGCAGATCGGCGCCCACTGGACCCTGATCGTGGAGGGTGAGCGGTTCGAGTTCCGTCACGACGGAACTGGATCGGTGCGGATGCTGAGTACGGGGGAGGGCTGGCGTCCCGTGAACAGCCGGTGGAACGAGGACACCAGCCTCTGCTGGGACGGCGTCTGCGCCAGAGGCGACATTCCGCTGGACTGAGAGGGCCTCACTCGCGGCAGCCGAGACTGTCGCGGGTGTCCACGCCCGTGAGGGGGTGACGTCCCCGCGCGGTGGCGCAGAGGCGGCGCCGCTCGGCACGGTCGATCACCGCGTCGGTGAAGTCGGCGTTCTCGATCCGGGCGTCCTCGAACCTGCTCTGGAGCAGCATGGCGTCCGCCAGGAGCGCTCCCCGCAGATCGGCGGTGTCGAAGCGGGTGGCGTAGGCCACCACATCCCGCAGGTCGGCGTCCCGCAGGTCGGCTCCCCGCAGGTCACTGCTGTTGAACACGGCACCGCGCAGATCGGCGCCATGGAGATCGAACTCCCGCATCGAGGCCTTGAGGAATTCCTGCTGGCGCAGGTCCCGGCCGTGCATGTCGGGCTCCAGATCCTGCAGGGCGCTGAAGGAGCGCAGCTCCGGGGCCGTGATCGCCCCGGCGGGCGCGCACGGCATCCAGCTTGCCGCCACCAGAACGGCAAGCGACAGCAGCCGGCCGATCCAGCCGCGAACCAGCGCGCCGCGGCGGAGGCGGTTCCCGTGCTCCTTGCGCATCGCGGTCGGTTCCTAAGCTTTGCGGCCAAGTTATGGCAGCCATGGGCATGACTCTGCGGGTGGTGGTTCCCCCCCACCCCCTCATCGCTCACTGGCTGACCCTGCTGCGGGACCGCTCCACCCCGGCTCCCCTCTTCGCCACGGCGATGACCGAACTGGGCCGCTGGCTCACCTACGAGGCCCTGCGCGACTGGCTGCCCCAGCGGCGTGTGGAGGTGGACACGCCCCTCAGCCACAGCGAGGGGATGGTGGTGGACGCCCGGGTGCCGCTGCTGGCGGTGCCGGTGCTGCGGGGAGGACTGGGGCTGTGGCAGGGGGCCCAGACCGTTCTGCCGGCCGCCGCCGTGAGCCACGTGGGGGTGACCACGGGAGCCCCCGGAGAGGAGGCCCACTGGTATCTCGACGACCTGCCCGCACGGATCGGTTCCGAGGTGGGCATCCTCGTCTTCCTGCCCGTTCTCGCCAGCGGCGCGACGCTGCTGGCGGTGATCGAGCGGCTGCGGCAGAAGGGGGTGGAGCCGGGGGACCGGCTGCGGGTCGTCACCACCGTGGCGAGCGCCCCGGGGCTGCGGGCGGTGGGCGAACGCGAGGCCCACCTCACCCTCTACTGCAGCTGCATCGATCCGGAGCTGGACGAGGGGCGCAGGGTTCTGCCGGGCTTCGGCGACGCCGCACTCCGCCTGTACGGACTGGAGGCCTCCCCTTCCTAGGCTGCAGTCAACGCTGCGCGACTCCGCCCTTCCCCCCTCCATGTCCCAGCCCAGTGACCATTCCCCCGGCGAAGCCCCCCCCGCCAGCGCCCTGATGCTCAGCGCCGCTGCCGGTGCCGTGGTGGGTGCCGCGGGGCTGGCCTGGTGGCTGCTCGCCAAGGCGGAGCGGCGCCGCAGGAATCAGCGGCAGCTGAGGCAGCTCCGGCTTTCGCGCCTCCAGGGCGGCGCCCGGGAGGGGGATCCGGCGGGGAACCGCATCGACGTGGCCGACCGGGCCCTGCGGCACCGGGTGGAACGGCTCAACGAGGCGATCGAGCAGGTGCGCCGTCAGCTCGAAGCGCTGCAGCCGCTTCCCTGAAAGGAGGGCGGGACGCCCCGCCGCTGGGTAGGTTTCCCCATCTGTCCCGCACGCCGGTCATGCTCCGCTCCGCCGCCATCACCCAGGGGATCCAGCGGTCTCCCAACCGCGCGATGCTGCGGGCGGTCGGGTTCGGCGACGGCGATTTCAGCAAACCGATCATCGGCATCGCGAACGGCTACAGCACCATCACCCCCTGCAACATCGGTCTCAACGACCTGGCCCGGCGGGCGGAGCAGGCGGCCCACGCGGCCGGGGCGATGCCCCAGAGCTTCGGCACGATCACCGTGAGCGACGGAATCTCGATGGGCACCGAAGGGATGAAGTATTCCCTGGTGAGCCGCGAGGTGATCGCCGACAGCATCGAGACCGCCTGCAACGCCCAGAGCATGGACGGGCTGCTGGCCATCGGCGGCTGCGACAAGAACATGCCCGGGGCGATGCTGGCCATGGCGCGCATGAACATTCCGGCGATCTTCGTGTACGGCGGCACCATCAAGCCCGGCAGACTGGGAGCCTGCGATCTCACCGTGGTCAGCGCCTTCGAGGCGGTGGGCCAGTACAGCGGGGGCCAGATCGATGAGCAGCAGCTGACCGCCATCGAGAAGAATGCCTGTCCCGGGGCCGGCAGCTGCGGCGGCATGTTCACCGCCAACACCATGAGCGCGGCCTTCGAGGTGATGGGTCTCAGCCTGCCCTACAGCTCGACGATGGCCGCCGAGGACCCCGAGAAGGCCGACAGCGCCGCCCGTTCGGCGGAGGTGCTGGTGAAGGCGATCGAAGCCGGAATCCGCCCCCGCGACCTGCTGACGCGGGAGGCCTTCGAGAACGCCATCAGCGTGATCATGGCGGTGGGTGGCTCCACCAATTCCGTGCTGCACCTCCTGGCGGTGGCCCGCACCGCCGGCGTGGAGCTCACGATCGACGACTTCGAGCGCATCCGCCAGCGGGTGCCGGTGATCTGCGATCTCAAGCCCAGCGGCCGCTACGTCACGGTGGATCTGCACCGGGCCGGCGGCATCCCCCAGGTGATGAAGCTGCTGTTGGATGCCGGCCTGCTCCACGGCGACTGCCGCACGATCGAGGGCAGGACCCTGCGGGAGGTGCTGGCTGAGGTGCCGAGCGAACCACCCGCCGGACAGGATGTGATCCGGCCCCTGAGCAACCCCCTGTACGGCAAGGGGCACCTGGCGATCCTCAAGGGCAACCTGGCGGAGGAGGGGGCCGTGGCCAAGATCAGCGGTGTGAAGAATCCGGTCATCACCGGGCCGGCGCGGGTGTTCGAGAGCGAGGAGAGCTGCCTGGCCGCCATCCTCGACAAACAGATCAACCCCGGCGATGTGGTGGTGGTGCGCAACGAGGGCCCGGTGGGCGGCCCCGGGATGCGGGAGATGCTTTCCCCCACCGCGGCGATCGTGGGCCAGGGCCTGCTCGACTCGGTGGCCCTGATCACCGACGGCCGCTTCTCGGGTGGCTCCTTCGGGCTGGTGGTGGGCCACGTGGCTCCGGAGGCCGCCGTGGGGGGCACCATCGCGCTGGTGCAGGAGGGGGACAGCATCACCGTGGATGCCGACCGGCTGCTGATCCAGCTGAATGTGAGTGATGAGGAGATCGCCCGCCGCCGTGCCGCCTGGGTACGGCCCGAACCCCGCTACCGCACCGGCGTGCTCGGCAAGTACGCCCGCCTGGTCAGCAGCAGCAGCGTGGGCGCGGTGACCGACCAGGAGGTGACCCCGCGCCACCTCTAAGGGGGGAAATGAGCCGGAACTAAGCCGCCAGACCGGTGAGGAAATCAGAAAATCCGGTGCTCAGCTGCTGGCTGATCAGATCAGCGGCCAGCAGGTTGGAAGACTCGGTGGAGTGTACGAAATCCACATAGGTATTACTCCCGAGCTGTTCCAGGGCGTCGGAAACGGCAAAGAGATCCACAACAGACACATCTGGGTCATCATTACCGGGCAGGTCATATAAAGTAGTCAACTGGCTGTTTACATCCTCAGCAACACTCTTGAGAAAATCCTTGGTCCCTGGGAAAAAGAATTCATAGAGACCAGCCAATGGAGTCTTGTGAAGGGCGCTCACTCCGAACACAATGACATCATCCACAAAAGGATCCAAGCGTTCAACCGCAGAAACG
>CAZVPB010000010.1:0-711 GCA_964628165.1 uncultured Cyanobium sp. | reverse complement strand
TCATCAGCCAGGTTCTGCCAATAGGCATTCCTGTCACTTTGGAAGTACAGTTCATAGGAAAGAATTGAATCCACAATATCATTCGCCCCTGCGCTAATCACGGCATCCATCTCTGGCATAGCTTGACCAGTCCAGGAGAGAACCCATTGATTCCATGAATAATCGTTGATAAACTGAGAGACCTGCGTCTCGAGTCCGATCGCAGATAAATTCTGACAGCACCCGAAGGATCCTGAGTCTGCACCTGCGATGGCATAGTTCACATAGCTCTGAGCGAGATCAACCCATAGGGTGGACTCTCTGTTGACCAAGGGTTTGGACGTGAGCGAGATTGATTGGAGGAAGGTTTCCGTGAGAACCAGCCCATCGGAAGGCTTGCCATCGCTGTAGAGCGGCTCTGGGAAAGGCTCCCAGCCAATGAAACTCCCAAGAATGGATAGGTTTCCAGTGTCAAATAGACTATCTCCAAAGAACGCGATGCTTGATGAAGATGCCATGACTCATCTATGTAGCTATACCTAGATTCTGTTTGCCACGCCCCTTTGAGCCCGTGACTCGCAGCAAATTTCAACGCAATCACACAGTGCTTAATCAACGGTAAGACGATATCCTGGATACTCAGGCCGGTGGACCCAGCAGATCCCGCAGGCGGCGGGCCAGGGCCTCCAGGGACGGTCCCTCGGGCGGCCGCTCGCAGCGCACGCCCGACAC
>CAZVPB010000009.1:0-24377 GCA_964628165.1 uncultured Cyanobium sp. | reverse complement strand
CTGCTCACCGGCAACCTCTTCGGGGACATCCTCAGCGACGAGGCGGCCATGCTCACCGGCAGCATCGGCATGCTGCCCTCGGCCTCCCTGGGGTCGGCCGGCCCGGGGCTGTTCGAGCCCGTCCACGGTTCCGCCCCCGACATCGCCGGCCAGGACCTGGCCAATCCCCTGGCGATGGTGCTCTCCGCCGCGATGATGCTGCGGGTGGCACTGGGGCAGGAGGCCGCCGCCGACGAGCTCGAGACGGCGGTGGACCGGGTTCTGGCGGCGGGCTTCCGCACCGGCGATCTGATGGCGGACGGCTGCACCCTGGTGGGTTGTGAGGCCATGGGCCACGAGTTGCTGCGCTCCCTCGGCGGCTGAGCCGCGGGGCGGGGATCGGCGATCTGCGAAACTCGCAGGCGCCCCAGATCCCCCGCCTCGATGTCGAAGCGTCACCCGGTCGTCGCCGTCACCGGTTCCTCCGGAGCAGGAACGAGCACCGTGAAGCGCGCCTTCGAGGACATCTTCCGGCGGGAGGGCATCGAACCGGTGGTGGTGGAGGGCGACAGCTACCACCGCTACGAGCGCGGTCCCATGAAGACGGCCATGGCCGACGCCCTGGCCCGCGGCGAGAACTTCTCCCACTTCGGCCCGGAGGCCAACCTGTTCGACAAGCTCGAGGAGCTGTTCCGCAGCTACGGCGAGACCGGCACCGGCCAGAAGCGCTACTACCTCCACTCGCTGGAGGAGGCGTCGGAGCACAACAAGCGGCTGGGGACGAATCTCGAGGCTGGCCAGTTCACCCCCTGGGAACCGATCGAGAGCGGCACCGACCTGCTCTTCTACGAGGGACTCCATGGCGGGGTGGTGGGCGACGGCTACGACGTGGCCTCGCTCGTGGACCTGCTGATCGGGGTGGTGCCGATCACCAACCTGGAGTGGATCCAGAAGATCCATCGCGACAACGCCGAGCGGGGCTATTCGGCCGAGGCGATCGTGGACACCATCCTGCGGCGGATGCCCGATTACATCAATCACATCTGCCCCCAGTTCAGCCGCACCGACATCAACTTCCAGAGGGTCCCGACGGTGGACACCTCCAACCCGTTCGTCTGCCGCAACATCCCCACCCCCGACGAGAGCTTCGTGATCATCCATTTCCGCAAGGGGGCGCGGGAGAAATGGGGAATCGACTTCCCCTATCTGCTCGACATGCTGCACGACTCCTTCATGTCGAGTCCCACCAGCATCGTGGTGAACGGGGGCAAGATGGGCTTCGCCATGGAGCTCATCCTGGCCCCGATCATTCACCGTCTGATCGAGGAGAAGCGATCGGCCTGAACCAGGCCAGGTCATTTTCCCGGCACGGCTCTAGGATCATTGGGCAAGTGAGGGTGATTCAGGATCACCGTTTCCCCATCACCTCCGATCCCGCCGCTGCAAGCGATCACGGAAGCGACCGGGCAGGTCCTGCCCCCTGCCCGCCTTCCTTCCGCATCGGACGGACCATCGGTGATCGTGCTCCCTCCGCCATCGGTGCCGACCCCCTGGCCGGCCTCCGGCTCGACCGCATCAACAGCCGCGAGGTGCTTCGCAGTGCCCGCAGCATCTATTTCCACTACCTCAGCGGAGCGGTGACCCCGCAGGAGCCCCTGGGGGTGGTGATGCCCGAGGGCAGCGGGCGCGGTCGGGTGGTGTTCGACACCCCCGTCCTGCTGCCCCACGAGCAGTTCGTGCCGATCGATCTGCTGCGCAACCGCACCGGAACCGGTCGGCGCAACGGCCGCAGCGGTCTCCCCCGTTCCCAGGGCTGAGCGCGATGGGGGCGGTCCCGATCGATCCGCTGGCGCTGATCCTGATCGCCGTTGCCGGAGCCTGCATCGGCAGCTTCCTCAACGTGGTGAGCCTGCGGCTGCCCCGCGGCGAATCCCTGATCCAGCCGCCGAGCCACTGTCCCCGCTGCGGCAGCCGGCTGCGCTGGCACGAGAACGTGCCGGTTGTGGGCTGGCTGCTGCTGCGCGGCCGCTGCGGCCACTGCGGCGCCGCGATCCCGGTCCGCTACCCCCTGGTGGAGAGCCTCACGGCGCTGCTGTGGCTGGTGATGCCGTTCGCCCGTCCCGCCGGGATGGGGGAGGCCCCCGATCCGCTGCTGCTGCTGCTCCTCGGCTGGATCCTGACCAGCTGGCTCGTGCCCCTGGCCCTGGTGGACATCGACCGGCTGTGGCTCCCCGAACCCCTCTGCCGCTGGGGGGTGGTGGCCGGCCTGGTGCTGACGGGCCTGGTGGGTCTCCAGCAGGATCCCGCCACGGCTCGGCAGCTGCTCCTGCTGCATCTGGTGGCGGCAACCCTGGGCCTGGTGGGCTTCGAGGCGGTGGGAGCACTCGCCCAGCGCTGGCTGGGGCGACCCGCCCTGGGACTGGGGGACGCGAAGCTCGCCGCCATGATCGGCGCCTGGCTCGGCCCCACCGGACTGGGGCTGGCGGTGGCCGTCGCGGTGGCCGCGGGGGCCCTGGTGGGGATGCTGGCCCGGCTCTCCGGTCTTCTGGGTCCTGGACAGCCCTTCCCCTTCGGTCCCTTCCTGGCGGCGGGCTGCCTGGCGGTGTGGATCGGCGGACCGGCGTTCTGGCAGGGGCTGTTCTTCCCCGGTCTTTAATGGATCCGCCACGGATCGACCGATGTCCCTGTTCGACTGGTTCGCCGATCGCCGCAAGAACGCCCCGGTGGTCCGCTCCAGCCAGGGTCCGGAAGCCGAGGAGGGCGACGGCCTCTGGAGCAAGTGCCCCGAATGCGGCCTGGTGGTGTACCGCAAGGATCTGGCCGCCAACGCCCATGTCTGCAAGGGCTGCGGCCACCATCAGCGCATCGACAGCGAGGAGCGGATCGCGCTGATCGCCGATCCCGGCAGCTTCGAGCCGCTCGATGTCGAGCTGGCTCCCACCGACCCCCTCGCCTTCAAGGACCGGCGCGGCTACGCCGACCGCCTGATCGACAGCCAGCGATCCACCGGCCTCCGGGATGCGGTGGTGACCGGGCTGTGCCGGCTCGACGGGATGCCGCTGGCGCTGGGCGTGATGGATTTCCGCTTCATGGGCGGATCGATGGGCTCGGTGGTGGGCGAGAAGCTCACAAGGCTCACCGAGATGGCGACGGCGCGGCGTTACCCCCTCGTGGTCGTGTGCGCCTCCGGCGGCGCCCGCATGCAGGAGGGAATGCTGAGCCTCATGCAGATGGCGAAGATCTCGGCGGCCCTGCACCGCCACCGCCAGGCGGAACTGCTCTACATGCCCCTTCTCACCCACCCCACCACCGGCGGTGTGACCGCCAGCTTCGCGATGCTGGGGGATCTGATCCTCGCCGAGCCGGGCGCCCTGATCGGCTTCGCCGGCCGGCGGGTGATCGAGCAGACCCTTCGCGAGAAGCTTCCCGAGGGCTTCCAGACGGCCGAGTACCTGCGGGACCACGGGTTCGTGGATCTGATCGTGGACCGCACCGACCTGCGGACCACCCTCGCCGAACTGCTGCGGCTCCATGGCGGCGTGTCCCCGGCGGCGATGGCGGCCTCGTGAAGGGCTGGATTGCCCGGATCGCGGTGGTGATGGTGCTGGCGACACTTGTGCTTGCGCCTTTGCTGCTCCTGCCCGCCCAGGCCGGGGCCGGCCCGGTCGACTGGCAAGAGGTGCCTGCCACCGAAGAGGGACGCCAGTGGTGGGACGCCGGCAGTCTGCGGATCACCCGCGGCGGCCGCCTCAGCGTGCTGAGCCGGTTCGAGCCCAGCGACGAAGGCGCTCGGGGACAGCTCTACGTGATGGAACTCGACTGCGACCAGGAGCTCTACCGGGACACCTCCGTGAACGGGCTGCCCCGGTTCGGCGCCGAATGGCAGGCGGCGGCCGGCGATGCCCTGAGCACCGCCACCCTGAGGGAGGCCTGCCGCGCGGGCCTGCCCCTGCTGGCGGAGGCCCGGCATGACTGAGGTCGCCGCCGCTCCCCTGCGGGTCGCGATCGCGGGCCTGGGCTTCGGGCTCAAGGTGCATCTGCCGGCCCTGGTCGGAACTCCCCAGGTGCGGCCGGTCGCCCTGTGGCATCCCCGGCCCGACCGGCTCGAACAGGCCTGCCGGGCCACCGGGCTGGCGGGGTACACCGACTTCGACGCCCTGCTGTCGGCCCCCGACATCGACGCTGTGGTGATCGCCACGCCCCCGGAGCCGCGCCTGCACCTGGCGCTGGCGGCGCTGGCGGCCGGCAAGCCGCTGCTGCTCGAGAAACCCGTGGCCCTCGACGCCGACCAGGTGGAGGAGATCCAGCGCGCGGCGCTGCGACATGGCCTTCCGGTGGCCGTCGACTTCGAATACCGGGCCGTCCCCCTCTTCCAGCAACTGGCCGGGTTGCTGCGGCAGGGAAAGGTGGGTGAGCCCTGGCTGGTGCGGTTCGACTGGCTGATGGGCAGCCGCGCCGATCCGAGCCGTCCGTGGAACTGGTATTCCCAGGCCGCCTGCGGCGGCGGTGTGCTGGGGGCCCTCGGCACCCACGCCTTCGACATCCTCCACTGGCTGGTGGGACCCAGCCGCAGCCTTCAGGCCCGGCTGGACACCGCCATCCGGGAACGCCCCCTGCCTGATGGCAGCGGCCGCACCGCGGCCGTCGACGCCGAGGACATCGCCCTGCTGCAGGTGGATCTGGAGGACCATGCCGGCAGGAAGGTGGCCGCCCAGCTGAACCTCTCCTCGGTCACCCGGGCGGGACGGGGCTGCTGGATCGAGGTGTACGGCAGCCACGGCACTCTCGTGCTGGGGTCCTCCAACCAGGCGGATTACGTGCATGGCTTCCAGCTCTGGAGGGCCCTTCCCGGCGAGCCCCTGCGGCCGGTGGAGCCGGACCCCGCCCTCGCCTTCGGGCGCACCTGGGAGGACGGCCGGGTGGCGCCGGTGGGGCGCCTGATCGGCTGGTGGGCGGAGGCGATCCGGGAGGGCCGGCCGATGGTTCCCGGCCTGGGGGAGGCGGTCAGCAGCCAGCGGTGCTGCGACCTGGCGCGGCAGTCCGAGGCAAGCGGAGCGCGGCTCTCCCTGGAGGTTCGGTAACCACACCCGAAGGGAGCGCTGGATGTATCCGCGCGAACGCTTGCTATTCCGTAGCAACCGCTACAGTCTGACCATCGTTGACCACGGGGTGCGGCCCGCCGGTTCGCCGGGACGACGCCCCCGTCGGCGGAAGTAGGGGTGATCCCACCGATCGCCTCCGAAGCAACGCGCCATCCCCATCCACAGGAGGCACGTCCCATGAACATCACCACCGCCAAGCAGATGGCCCGCCAGGCCGAGGAGGCCCGTCGCGCCGCCCGCGAACACGAGTACACCGTCCAGTCCCTGCGCAAGCAGCACCTCATCGCCTGACCGCTCCGGATCCGTCCCCGGTCGGCATCCGCCGTGTCCGACGGCGCTCGGCCCCGCCCGCCAGGGTGGGGCCTTGCCATGTCATGGGGTGCAGCGGGATTTCGGAGGGCATCGCCTAGACTCCGCCCCACCCGAGACGTTCGACCCCGAGGGTCTTCCGTCTCCCCGGTTCCCACCATTCCCCGAGGTTCTTCCCATGGCGCTCGTACCGCTTCGTCTGCTGCTCGATCACGCCGCGGAAAACGGCTACGGCATCCCGGCCTTCAATGTGAACAACCTCGAGCAGGTGCAGTCGATCATGGAGGCCGCCCATGAGACCGACAGCCCGGTCATCCTCCAGGCCTCCCGCGGCGCCCGCAGCTATGCCGGCGAGATCTTCCTGCGGCACCTGATCATCGCCGCCACGGAAACCTATCCCCACATCCCCGTGGTGATGCACCAGGACCACGGCAACAGCCCCGCCACCTGCTACAGCGCCATCACCAACGGGTTCACCTCCGTGATGATGGACGGCTCCCTCGAGGCCGATGCCAAGACTCCGGCCAGCTACGAGTACAACGTGGATGTCACCCGACAGGTGGTGGAAGTCGCCCATTCGGTGGGTGTGAGCGTCGAGGGTGAGCTGGGCTGCCTCGGCTCCCTCGAGACCGGGATGGGCGAGGCGGAGGACGGCCATGGCTTCGAAGGGGCCCTCTCCAAGGAGCAGCTGCTCACCGATCCCGATCAGGCCGCCGACTTCGTCGCCAAGACCAAGGTCGATGCCCTGGCCATCGCCATCGGCACCAGCCACGGCGCCTACAAGTTCACCCGCAAGCCCACCGGTGAAGTGCTGGCCATCAGCCGCATCGCCGAGATCCACAAGGCCATCCCCAACACCCACCTGGTGATGCACGGCTCCTCCTCGGTGCCCCAGGAGTGGCTGGACATGATCAACAAGTACGGCGGTGCCATCCCCGAGACCTACGGCGTGCCCGTGGAGGAGATCCAGGAAGGCATCCGCAACGGCGTGCGCAAGGTGAACATCGACACCGACAACCGCCTCGCCTTCACCGCCGCTGTACGTGAAGCCGCCGCCAAGGATCCCGCCAACTTCGATCCCCGCCACTTCAACAAGCCCGCCCGGGCCTACATGAAGCAGGTGTGCCTGGATCGCTACCAGCAGTTCTGGTGCGCCGGCAACGCCAGCAAGATCAAGCAGCAGACCATCAACTTCTACGCCGACCTCTACGCCAAGGGCGCCCTCGAGCCCAAGACCGCCGTCACCGCCTGAGGTCTCGCCATGGACGCGGCTCCACCAGGGAGCCGTGGATGGCCCAGCATTCCTCAGCGAGGGGT
Organism: uncultured Cyanobium sp.; assembly: GCA_964628165.1. Lineage (GTDB taxonomy): Bacteria > Cyanobacteriota > Cyanobacteriia > PCC-6307 > Cyanobiaceae > Cyanobium. The sequence continues at coordinate 17,670 of CAZVPB010000009.1, read as the reverse complement.
TCCCCGGGGAACCCCTTTTTTCATGCCGCTGGGACTGAGGCCATGTCCTCCGTGGCGAGCTGTTCGCTTGGCTAGGGAGCCGGCGCCAGGGCGGGGGGCAGGGGCGGCGGGGCCGTGAGCGGAACGGCGGAGGGGATCGCCGGCGCGTTGGCCGGGAGGGTCGTCGCCTCGCCGGAGACGAGCCTGTCGAGGGCATCCCGCAGATTGCCCTCCATCACGAACCTCTGGCCGTCGGTCACCACCACCCGCACCAGGGTGGGGAGATTGTTGTTCTGCGACTGCAGGTAGATGGGTTCCACATAGAGCAGCCCCCGCCCCACCGGCAGCACCAGCAGGTTGCCGTGCAGCAGCCGGGAGCCCACCCGGTTCCAGAGCCCGAACTGATAGCTGATCACCGGATCCTGCTCGATCAGGGCCGAGATCTGCTGGGGCCCCAGCAGCAGTCTCTGCTGGGGAAACCGGACGAGGAACAGCTCTCCGTAGTGGGGCGGATCGTTCCGCGCCGCCAGCCAGCCCACGAGATTCGCGCGCCTCACGGGAGTGAAGGGAAGGAGCAGCACGAACTCCAGCCGCTGCTCGCCCGGAAGCTGCATGGTGGCGTGGTAGGGCTCCACAGGCACATTGCGGATTCCGTAGATCTCCTGGGGCACCGCCCAGACGTCGTCGCCGTTGTAGAAGGTGCGCACATCGGTGACGTGGTAACGGAGCAGACGCTCCGACTGGATGGTGAACTGACTCTTGGGCACCCGGATGTGCCGCAGCAGGGCCGGGGGCATCTCCGCCAGGGGCCGGAAGAGCTCGGGGAACGCCCGCTGCCAGCTGCGCAGGATCGGGTCGCTCGGGTCGACCACGTAGAGCCAGAGCCGGCCGTCATGGGCATCGACGACCACCTTCACGGGATTCCTGAAATAGCGGATCCCATCCGGATTGGGATCGCTGTAGGGGTAACTGCGGCTGGTGGTGAAGCCGTCGAGCATCCAGTACTGGTGCTGCTCGGGCCGGTAGCCCGGAGTGCTCTCCACCCGGGCGGTGACCAGGTAGGGCTGGCTCTCGAAGGCGAGGAAGGGGGCCAGGGCCCGGAGTCGCTGGTTCACCTGCCTGCGCAGGAGCAGGAGCGAGCGTGAGGTGAACGACCCGCTGAAGAGCAGGCGCGGTTCCCTGAGATAGATCGCGGCCAGGAATCGCTGCCAGGGATTGCCCACCGGAACCCCCAGCCTGCCGTCGAAGTGGGTGTACACATTGAGTTCCCCCTCCGGATAGTGGAACTCCTGAACGCGGGTGGGGGCGATGACGTAGGGGGAAGGGCCGGAGGCGTAGTAGAGGCTGGGGGTGCCCACCGGCAGGGCGGCCCTGGCCTCCGCGTCACTGATGCCGAGCTCGGCGCTTCCCTGGACCCGGGCACTGGCCCCAAGGTCCTTCACGAAGAAGAGGGGCAGGCCGTCGGAGCCGAAGGCGTTCACCGGCGACACGGTGAAGCCGTAGCCGTGGGTGAACACCAGATGCCGGTTCAGCCAGGTGCGGGAACCCACCGGCAGCGCGCCGCTGTCCAGTTCACGGGCCGAGATCAGCACCTGCTGGGTGTCCCCCACCCCCGCTCCACCCCCGAGGGGGTACCGGTCCACCGCGGCGGTGGGGAAGGTGTAGAAGAGCCGCAGCTGCTGCAGCTGGCGGTTGGTGGCCAGCAGCGGCTGGCTGTCCCAGAGCCGGATGTTGGCGAGGGTGCCCGGCGCCATGTCGAGATCCGCCTGGGTCAGCCCCTGGCGGGGCTCGAGGATCTGCTCCCGCACCAGCTCCAGACCGAAGGCGCGGCGGGTGCCGCGGATGCTGCGGGCGATGTAGGGGGTCTCCACCGCCAGTTCCCGCGGCTCCACCCAGAAGCGCTGCACCAGAGGAGCCACGAGAAACTCCGTGATCGGCACCATCACCGTCGTCGCCACCAGCGGCAGCAGCGCCAGGGGCCGCATCCAGCCGCGCCGCACCGGCACCATCAGGCCCACCCCGGTGAACAGCAGCAGGAGGGCGAGCAGCAGCCGGAGCGGCAGCCTCACATGCAGATCCACGAAGCCGGCGCCGGAGGCCACCCCGCTCCCCTGCACCATCAGATCGAAGGGGGCCAGGGCAATGCTCAGGGAGGCCACCAGGGTCAGCACCCCCAGCTGGGGCTCCAGCAGCCGTTGCTGGGCGGCCCCGAGACCGGGGAAGCGGACGTCGCTCAGGCTGGAGCCCTCGGTGAAGGTGACCCACAGGCAGGCCGCCAGACCGACGCAGCCCTGGGCGAAGACCACGCTGAGCAGCAGCCGCAGGGCTGGCAGCTGGAGCACCGTGAAGCTCAGGTCGAGGCCGGTGAGCGGATCGCCTTCCCCGAACGGCACCGCCACGAGCGCCGGCAGCCACAGGCTCCAGCCCCGGGCCAGGGCGGTGGCGGAGCCCGCCAGCGCCACGCCCAGCGCGACCCGCAGGGTGGTGAAGGGCCAGATCAGCAGAAGGGGCAGCAGCACGCCGGCCAGCAGGAGCAGCGGCAGCACCGGCAGGTCCGCCAGCACCGGAAGCCCGCTCACCACCTCGCCGCTGAACGGTGCCGCGATCAGCTCACGTGCCTGCACCGCCAGATAGACCAGACCCAGCGAAAGGGCCAGCAGGAGGAGCAGCAGCACCACCGCCAGCTGGAGTCCCGCCAGAGGGAACAGGGGGGTGCCCACCAGCCCCTTGGCCCCGGGGGCGGCCCGGAGCCGCCAGCAGCGCCGCAACTGGTGGAGCTGCAGCGGGATGCCGAGGCCGAGCACCAGGAGGAAGGCGGTGACCTGCAGCGCCCAGCGCCGCAGGATCATGGCCTGGAAGCCGAACTGGGCGAACCAGGCATATTCGATGCCGAGACGGCTGATCGCCACGACCAGCAGCGCCGTACCCGGCAGGGCGAGCGCGATCAGCGGCAGTCGGGCTCGAAGGCGCACCCGCGAAGGCTAGGCGGGGAGGGGGCGCGCACAACCCCCGTCGTCAATCCCGACCCGAGAGATCGGAGTTTCCGGGCGGTCTCTTCCGGCGCTGCTAGCGTCCGCTCAGCTCAGCGTTGCCGCCGTGACGGTCACCTTGTCCCGTGCCACCTTCACGGGTCTGCGCTGCAAGGAATGCGGCCAGGCCTACGAGCCTGGCGCCCGCCACGTCTGCGAGGACGTGTGCTTCGGCCCCCTCGAGGTGGTCTACGACTACGACGCCATCCGCAGCCGGGTCAGCCGGGCGACCATCGAGGCCGGTCCCGCCTCGATCTGGCGGTACCGCGAATTCCTGCCGGTGGAGGGGGAACCGATCGACGTCGGCACCGGCTTCACCCCTCTCCTGCGGGCCGGCCGGCTGGCCGAACGCCTCGGCCTCAGGGAGCTGTACATCAAGAACGACGGCGTCAACATGCCGACCCTCTCCTTCAAGGACAGGGTGGTCTCCGTCGCCCTCACCCGCGCGCGGGAGCTCGGCTTCACCACGGTGAGCTGCGCCAGCACGGGCAACCTCGCGAATTCCACCGCCGCCATCGCCGCCCACGCCGGGCTCGAGTGCTGCGTGTTCATTCCCGCCGACCTGGAGGCCGGCAAGGTGCTGGGGACCCTGATCTACAACCCGACGCTGATGGCGGTGAAGGGCAACTACGACCAGGTGAACCGGCTCTGCTCCGAGGTGGCGAACACCTACGGCTGGGGCTTCGTCAACATCAACCTGCGGCCGTACTACTCGGAGGGATCCAAGACGCTGGGCTACGAGGTGATCGAGCAGCTGGGCTGGAGGCTGCCGGACCATATCGTGGCTCCCCTCGCCTCCGGATCGCTGTTCACCAAGATCCGCAAGGGATTCGACGAGTTCATCAAGGTGGGGCTGGTGGAGGAGAAGCCGGTGCGCTTCAGCGGGGCCCAGGCGGAGGGATGCTCGCCGATCGCCCAGGCCTTCGAAGCCGGCCGCGACTTCATCACCCCGGTCAAACCGCACACCATCGCCAAGTCGATCGCGATCGGCAATCCCGCCGACGGCCCCTACGCCATCGACGTGGCCAACACCACCGGCGGCACGATCGCCGCGGTGAGCGATGCGGAGGTGGTGGAGGGCATCAAGCTGCTGGCGGAGACCGAGGGCGTGTTCACCGAGACGGCCGGCGGCACCACGATCGCCGTGCTGCGGAAGCTGGTGGAGCAGGGCAGGATCGACCCTGAGGAGACAACCGTGGCCTACATCACCGGCAACGGCCTCAAGACCACCGAGGCCCTCACCGGCGCGATCGGCGCCCCATTCACCATCGAACCCCAGCTCGCCAGCTTCAACGAGGCCTGGCAACGGGCCCACCGTCCAGCCGGTCCGGAAGCGCCCGCGGCGGGCTGATTCATCCTCCCATCCCCGACTTCCCCATGGCCGTCCAGGTCCTGATTCCCACCCCGCTTCAGAAGTTCACCAACGACGAGGCGAGCGTCTCGGTCGAGGCCGCCAGCGTCGATGAGCTGCTGCGGGCCCTCGAAGCCAGTTTTCCCGGGATCCTCGCCCGGCTCTGCGATGAGAACGGCAAGCTGCGGCGCTTCCTCAATGTCTACGTCAACAGCGAGGACATCCGTTTCCTCGACAACCAGGCCACGGCCCTGAAGGAGGGCGACGAAGTGAGCATCGTGCCGGCGGTGGCGGGCGGTTAGGGAAGAACAACGGTTTTTCTCCCCAGCCAATAGGCTCCGGCCCAATCCTGGCCATCGGCCGATGACCCACAGCTCCGCCCCCGCCGCCCGCCAGGGCGGCGACCCCAGCCCCTCCCGCAGCCGCCGCCAGTCCTACGACTGGCAGGAGCCGATCCGGATCTTCGACTACCGGCAGGCGGCCAACCCGATCCGGGCCGGCCTGACCGAACCGATCCCTCTGCAACGGTGGTCCCCCGACCTGCACCGCAGCGGTCCCACCGCCATCCTTCCCCTCGATCTGAGTGACAGCCTCGGCGGCGAGGGCCCCGCCACCAGCCCCGCCCTCGCCGCCCATTTCCTGCGGATGCTGCCGGGAGAGGGTCTCAAGGCGGCCGCCAAGGCCACCTCCTCCCTCTTCTACGTGCTGAGGGGAAGCGGCGGGCTGCAGCGCCCCGCATCGGGAGACGCTCCGTCGCTGGGTCTGCGCTGGAGCCAGGGTGACGTGATCGTGCTGCCCGCAGGTCCGGCCCCCCTCCTCCAGGCGGCCGAGGAGAGCGTTCTCTACTGGGTGCACGACGAACCGCTGATGCGCTACCTCGGGGCCGAACCGACCAGCCCCCGCTTCCGTGCCTGCCACTACCCCGCCGCGGTGCTGGAGCAGGAACTGCAGACGCTTCTGGAGGACCCAAGCGCCTCCCGCAGCAATCGGCTCAGCATTCTGCTCGGGAATGCCGACCTGCCGGCCTCCCGCACGGTGAGCCACACCCTCTGGGCCATGCTCGGCGTGGTACCGGCCGGGGCGGTGCAGCCTCCCCACCGCCATCAGTCGGTCGCCCTCGACCTGGTGATCGACTGCGATCCCGGCTGCCACACCCTGGTGGGCAGCGAGATCGACTCCCTGGGGGAGATCCGCAATCCCCGCCGCATCGACTGGGAACCCGGCTGCGCCTTCGTGACCCCTCCGGGTCTGTGGCACGCCCATGTGAATGCCAGCGGCCGTCAGGCGAGGCTGCTGCCGATTCAGGACGCGGGCCTACACACCCACCTGCGCAGCCTCGACATCCGCTTCGCCGGCGGCGTCTGAGCCGCCTGCACCGCCGCGGGTGCCGTTGCCGCCGGGGGGGAGGCCGGGGTGCTGGCGCTCCCAGGTCTCCACCTGGGAGCGGAACTCCTCTCCGTCGATGGTTTCCTCGGCGATGAGACGGTCGACGAGACGGTCCATCAGGTCCCGGCGCGGCCGCAGGATGGCAACGGCCCGGTCGAGGGCCTGCCGGGCCAGTGACCGCACCTGGTCGTCGATCTTGCGGCCCGTCGCCGCGGAGTAGTGGGGCTCGGAGCGGATCCAGTCGCGGCCGAGGAACACCTCGTGGTCATCACCCTCGAGCGCCACCGGACCGAGGCTCGAGAAGCCGTACCGGGTCACCATCTCGCGGCAGATGCGCCGCACCTGCTCGAGGTCGGAGGCGGCTCCCTGGGTCACCTCGCTGGGCCCGAACACGAGCAGCTCGGCGGCCCGCCCCCCCAGGGTCACCACCAGCCGGGCACCGAGGTAGGCGCGGCTGATCAGGCCCGAGTCGAGGATGTCCTCGTCGGGCATGGTGCGGGCGAAGCCCCCCACCCCTCCGGAGCGGGGGAGGAGGGTGACCTTGTCGAGCCGGTCGGCATGGGGCACGAGCGTGGTGAGCAGCGCGTGGCCCACCTCGTGGTAGGCGATGAGCCGCTTCTTGGCACCGTCCTGCAGGGGTGCGGCCGCCAGGCCCATGGTGATCCGTTCCAGCGCGTCACCGATCGCACGGTCGTCGATGCGCTCCTGCTTGCGGCGGGCGGTGAGGATCGCCGCCTCGTTGAGCAGATTGGCCAGGTCGGCTCCGGAGAAGCCCGGGGTGCGGGCGGCCCAGTCGGCGAGCGAAACGGACTCGTCGAGGGGCCGGGTGCGGGCATGGACCGCCAGGATCGCCTCCCTTCCCTTCCGGTCGGGCAGGTCGACGATGATGCGGCGGTCGAAGCGTCCCGGCCGCAGCAGGGCCGCATCGAGCACGTCGGGCCGGTTGGTGGCGGCCAGAAGGATGACGCCGGAGTTCTCCTCGAAGCCGTCCATCTCGGTGAGGAGCTGGTTGAGGGTCTGTTCCCGTTCGTCGTTGCCGCCGCCGATCCCGGCGCCCCGCTGGCGGCCCACCGCGTCGATCTCATCGATGAAGATGATGCACGGCGCCTTGGCCTTCGCCTTGCGGAAGAGATCCCGCACCCGGCTGGCGCCCACCCCCACGAAGAGCTCGACGAATTCCGAGGCGGCCATCGAGAAGAAGGGCACGCCCGCCTCGCCGGCGATGGCCCGGGCGAGCAGGGTCTTGCCCGTGCCGGGGGGGCCGACCAGGAGCACTCCCTTGGGGATCTTGGCGCCGATCGAGGTGAACCGCTCGGGGGACTTCAGAAAGGTGACGACCTCATGCAGCTCCTCCTTGGCCTCGCTGATGCCGGCCACATCCTCGAAGCGCACCTCCACGCCCCCCTCGGGCTGGAGCCGGGGCTGGCTCCGGCCGAACCCCATGGCCCGGTTCGCCACCTGGGCCGAGCGGCGCAGCAGCAGCGACAGACCCGCCAGCAGCAGAAGCACCAGCAGGACGTTGCCCACCAGCCCCGCCATCATCTCCTCGCGGGCCTCGTCCTTCACCGTCAGCGGGACGTCGGCCTGCTCGGCGGTGCGGAGCAGCAGCTGGTTGTCGGTGAACACCGGGACGCTCGCCGTCGTGCCGTCGCGGTACTCGACCTGGACCACCCGCTGGCGCGGGGCCAGCTCCAGTTCCTTCACCCTCCCCTCGCGCAGGTCCTGGAGGAGCTGGCTGTAGGAGGGGGTGGCGGAGCGCTGGGCCTCCGCCTGCGCGGAGAGGGCCGGCGGCAGGACGGGAGGTGGGCTGCTGCTCACAAGGAACCTGATCAGGGGTCGACTTTAACGATTTGACGAATGGTGAGTCCGCCGGTGAGGATCTCCGTTTGGCCGGTGATCAGGATTAATGGCTGTCCCCAAGAAGAAGACCTCCAAGGGCAAGCGCAATCAGCGCCACGCCCACTGGAAGGCGAAGGCGGGAGACGCCGCCCGCCGTGCCATGTCGATCGGCAAGGCGGTTCTGAGCGGCAGGGCCCAGGGCTTCGTCTATCCCATCTCCGAAGAGGCCGAGCCGGAGGAGAGCTGAACCGGCAGGGGTCGGCAGCGGCGCCGCCCGTCCAGCTCCGTCACCCCCAGCACCGGCAGCCCCATCGGATCGTGAAGGAGGGGATCCTGGTAGAGCACCGGCGGCAGTGAGCACAGACTCGCCCGCACCAGGCGGCCGAGTTCCTCGGCCGGCAGCCACCCCCCGCCGGCACGGCGCTGCCGGGCCTCCGCCTGGAAGCGCCAGCGACGCGGCAGGGACCAGGAGGCGGGGCGAAGGATCCAGAGGCCATCCGCCAGGGCCCAGAGGGGCAGATAGGCCTCCAGGAGGAGATCCCAGCGGGGCAGCCAGGCCCGTTCGGCCAGGGTGAGATCGGGGTGCGTCGGCGCCAGGGGGGATGCCGAGCGGTGGTCCTCCATCAGCGAGAGGGCGGTGGCGAGGCGTTCGGGACCGAGCGGCCGGCAGCCCATCAGCCAGCCCTCGATCAGCACGGCGTCCGCCTGCAGCTCCCGCCAGCCGCTCCGCTCGCCCTGACCGCCGGCGAGGGTCTTGTCGAAGCGGGGCAGACGGAGGATGCCCCCCCGGCGCCAGCCCTCGAGGCAGTCCACCAGCAGCGGCACGTCATGGCTGCCGGGGGGAACGCGCAGAACGCCGAAGGGATTGCCCTCCAGCCGGGTGCGGCGCTGGGCCAGGGGGAGATAGCCGTCATCGATGGACGCCACCGCCAGGCAGATGCCCCGGGCGGCCGCCTCCCCCTCCAGCATCCTGCCGAGGGTGGTCTTGCCCGCCCCCACCGGTCCGTTGAGAAGGATCAGGGGCGGTCGGCTCCCCCCGTTCCGGACGAGGAGGTCCTGCAGCCGCCCCAGCAGGGGCAGGACCACCTCGGTGCGCAGGGAGTCGGAAGCCGCCATCGCCATCAGGTGCCCAGCTTGAAGGCCTCCAGCACCACCGCATAGGTGGCGCCGATGCGGAAGTTGTCCGCCACGACCCAGCCGAGGGGCGGCTCGCCTCCCGATCGGCGGGACCGGAGCCGCACCATCAGCTCGATCACCAGCACCATCGCCAGCACCACCACCGGCCTGCCGCCCTGCACCGAGCCCAGCAGCAGGGTGGTGAGGTTCTGGGCGAGGAAGAAGCCGACCAGCAGGGCCAGCATCGAAAGGCTGGCGGAGCGCCAGCTGTGGCGCAGCTGCCCGAGCAGCCCCTGGCCGAGGCGCCGCTCCACCCCTTCCCAGCGGGTTCGCTGCGGCGTCGGCGGGGTCACGGCGCCTCCAGGAGCTGTCCCAGATAGGCCAGGGTGACCTGGCCGCCGGGGCAGGGGGGACCACGGCGCACCCGAACCGGGCCGTGGTCCCCGGCCAGCGCGTCCACCACCGCCCTGGCGCCGTAGAAGGCGCCGTCGGAGGCCGGACCGCCCTGGGCAGGGGCGGTGACCAGGCAGGGGAGGCCCGCCGCCGTGGCCGCCGCGAGTCCCTGGGGGGAATCCTCGATCGCCAGCATGGCGGCCGGGGGGGCGTCACCGCCGAGCCGGTCGAGAGCCCGCCGGTAGGCCTCCGGATCGGGCTTCTTGGCGGACACGTCCTCGCCGCAGACCCAGAACCCGAAGGCCGAGGCCAGGCGGTCCGGCAGGCCTTCGATCAGGGCGGCGACCGCCTGCCGCGAACTGGTGGTGACCAGCGCCTGGGGGATGCCGGCGGCGGCGGACTCGGTGATCAGCGCCGCCACACCCGGCCGCAGGGGCAGGTGGCCCTTCCGCAGGATCGCCGCGTAATGGCGCTGCTTGGCGGCGAAGAGATCCTCCACCAGGGAAGGGGCGGGAGGGCAGTCCTCCACCGCCGCGAGGAAGGCGGTGAGCCGCTCGCGGCCCCCGCTCACCGACAGCCAGCGGCGGTAGGAGCCGTCGTCCCACCGCCAGGGGAGACCGAGCTCGGCGAAAGCGAGGTTGTAGGCGGGCAGATGGCCATGGGGTTCGGTGTCGGCAAGGGTTCCGTCGACGTCCCAGAGAAGCGCCCTCGGAACCCCCGACCTGCCGGCCGCCATGCCGTCAGCTCCGTCCACCGTCGGCCCCACAGTAGGCACCCCCGCCAGGGGACGGACCCGGGGCACAATTCCTCCATCCCCGCCCGGAGCGAGCGCTGAGCCGACTCCCCGAACCCCGCTGGCTGCTGCCGCCGCCCCTCCCGCGCGGCGGGACCGCGGACCATGGCACCGCGGCACGGCAGCTGGGGTTGCCGGACGAGCTGTGGGCGGTGCTGCAGCGGCGCGGTCACGGCGATGCCGCCGCCGTCCGCCGGCTGCTCGATCCCGAGCCCGCTCCCGATCCCGGGGGCCACTTCCCCGACCTCGAGACGGCGACAGCCCGCCTGGCGCTCGCCTGCCGGGGCGGTGAGCGGGTGGCGATCTGCGGCGACTACGACGCCGACGGCATGACCAGCACGGCCCTGCTGGTGGGGGTGCTGCGGGATCTGGGCGCCCGGCCCCGCGCCGCCATCCCCAGCCGCAGCGAGGAGGGATACGGCCTCAACCCGGCCATGGTGGAGCGGCTGGCCGCGGAAGGGGTGGGGCTGCTCATCACGGTGGACAACGGTGTGGCCGCCGAGGAGGCCCTGGCGCGGGCCGAGGAGCTGGGGGTGGAGGTGATCCTCACCGACCACCACACCCTTCCGCCGCGGATGCCGCCCCATCTGGCCCTCCTCCATCCGGCCGTCACCCCCCCGGATTCCCCCTACCGGGGCCTGGCGGGGGTGGGGCTGGCCCACGTGCTGGCCACATCCCTCTGCCTCCGGCTGGGCCGTCGCGAGGTGGCGCGGAACGCCCTCGATCTCTTCTGCATCGGCACGATCGCCGACATGGCGCCGCTGGAGGGGGTGAACCGGCGCTGGCTGCTGGACGGTCTCGCCCGGCTGGGGCAGAGCCGCCTGGCCGGCCTCCGCTCCCTCCAGCAGCTGGCGGGGATCGAGAACGGCGAGGTGGATGCCGCGGCAGTGGGATTCCGCCTGGCGCCCAGGATCAACGCAGTGGGGCGGCTGGGGGATCCACTCATGGTGGTGGATCTGCTCACCACCGCGGATGAAGCCGAAGCGCTGGAGCTGGCACGCCGCTGCGAAGCCCTCAACCGGCAGCGGCGGGAGCTCTGCGACGCGATCGAGGCGGAGGCCCTGGCCCTGCTGGAGGCCGATGGCGGACGCCGCCCGCCGTTCCTGCTGATCGCCCAGTCCCACTGGCACCACGGCGTGATCGGCATCGTGGCGGCCCGTCTGGTGGAACGGTTCGGACAGCCCGTGGCCCTGCTGGCGGGGGAGGGGACCGGGCACCTCAGGGCCTCGGTGCGGGCCCCCCGCGGTTTCGCCGTGGACAGGGCCCTGGCCGCCACCGCCCACCTGCTGGAGCGCCACGGCGGGCACCCCGCGGCGGGAGGCTTCACGGTGAGGCCGGAGGCGATCGCGGCTCTCCACGAGGAACTCAACCGTCTGGCCAGCGCGTGGCTGGGCCCGAACGGAGGCGGACCGCTGGTGGAGCCGGAGGCGCTGCTGCGGCTGGAGCGGATCGAACCGGAGTTCTGGCGGCAGCTGCGGCGACTCGAACCCTTCGGCCCCGGCCATCCCGCACCCGTCTTCTGGAGCCGGGACTGCGAGGTGGAGGATCAGCGGACCCTGAGGGGTGGCCATCTGCAGCTGGTGCTGCGCCAGGGGGAATGCCGACGCCGCGCCGTGGGGTGGCGGTGGCCCGGGGTGGAGAGGCGGCTCACCGGCCCGGTGGACGTGGCCTACAGGCTCCGCTGCGACCGGTGGCGGGGCGAGGATCGGCTGCAGCTGGAACTGGTGGGGTTGCGGGCCGGCTGCGGCGGGGAGGTGGTGCTGCGGCGCTCGGAGCGGAACTACCTCTGCCGGCGTCTCGAGGACTGCCTGGTGATCCGCAATGACGCCGGGGAGGAGGTGAGAGCGCCCCTGGACCCGTCTGGGGACGGGGGAAGCACCCTGCATCCCTACGTCGCGTCGCTGGTGAGGGAGGCGACGGTGGCGCTGGGTCTTTCCCCCTGAGGGGAGAGAAGGACCCCGCTCAGAGGGCGCCGCGGCGGTAGAAGAGAATGAAGATCACCGCGGGGCCCGCCAGGGTGATCAGGGCCAGGGCCATGAAATTGGCGATGAGATGGAAATCGATGCCCATGCGGAGGTTCCCGGCGTTCGGAAGCGCTGTGGCGGAGGTTAGGCGGGGGCCCCGCCTCCGGCGGGCCGGCGGAGGGCCACTGTGACGGCTTGTCACAGCGGCAGCACCGGCGGCGGCCGCTGGACCTGCGTCAGCGGCTGCGGCGCCTGCTGCCGCCTCGATCCGGAGCGGCGCCCGGAAGCCCTCGCCGCCCTCGATCCGGAGCAGCGGAGGGCCTATCTCGCCATGGTGGGCCCCGACGGCTGGTGCGTGCACTTCGACACCGGCTCGCGCCGCTGCCGCATCTACGCGGATCGCCCCGACTTCTGCCGGGTGGCCAATCTGGTGACCCTCTTCGGCGAGCCGGACGACGAGCCCGATGAGCTGGCCATCGCCTGCTGTCTGCAGCAGATCCGCTGCGAGGACGGAGGGCGTGGCAGGGTGATGCGACGGTTCCAGGCGGCGATCCGCCGCCGCAGCGACGTCAGCCGCCGATGACCGCCCCCAGCGATTCCCGCGAGGCCCCCCTCACCGCCGGAGAGGGCGGCGCCGCCAGCGAAGGGGCTTCCATTGCCGCCGCCGGGGGGGGAGGCTGGGGTGCCGTGTTCCTGACCACCGCCACCACCGTCTTCCTGGCCGAGCTGGGGGACAAGACCCAGCTGGCCGCCCTGCTCCTCTCGGCCCAGTCCGGCCGTCCCGCCGTGGTCTTCCTGGGCGCCTCCCTGGCCCTGGTCAGCTCCAGCCTGGTGGGGGTGCTGCTGGGGCGGTGGCTCTCGCGGGTGATGCCTGCACACCAGCTCGAGCGCTCCGCGGGCGTGGTGATGGTGGCCCTGGGGCTCTGGCTGGGCCGCCAGGCCGTGCTCCAGGTGGGCCTTCCCTCCCTTCCCCTCGGCTGAGGTCCGCCTCCCATGCTCGCGCTGCTCGCCTCCACCTTCGCCACCGTCTTCCTCGCCGAGCTGGGGGACAAGACCCAGCTGGCGATCGTGAGCATCAGCGGCACCTCCAACCGGCCGGGAGCCGTCTTCGCCGGCAGCGCCTTCGCCCTGGTGCTGGCCAGTCTGGTGGGCGCCGCCGCGGGCGGTTCCCTCTCCAGCGTCATTCCCACCGAGGCACTCCAGCTGGCGGCCTCCGCGGGCTTCCTCGTGCTCGGGACGCGGCTGATCCTGCGATCGCGGGAGCCGGAGGCGGGGGAGGAGCCGGTCGATCCCTAGAGTCGCGCCATCACCGGCGAACCGTGCGCCTCACCGACAGGCCGGGAAGCACCTCTGCGCGCAAGCACGCGCTTCCGCCGGACAAGCGCAGCCATCGCGATGAAGTTCACGGTCGCCGACCTTCTCGACCAGCTCGACAGCACCGACCCCCTGCCGCTCTCCCGCCTGGAGAAGGCGCTGGGGGCCTCGGGCAGGTCCGACAAGCGGGAACTGCGCATCGGCCTCGATGCCCTCGCCCGGCTGTCGATCGTGGCGGAGAGCGAGGAAGGGGTGCTGCGCCAGGGAACCCCCGATCTGATCCCTGCCCGCCTCCGGTGTTCCAGCAAGGGCTTCTGCTTCGCCCTGAGGGAGGACGGCGGCGAGGACATCTACATCCGCGACCAGCAGCTCAACCACGCCTGGAACGGTGACCGGGTGCTGGCGCGCATCACCCGCGAGGGGGGACGGCGCCGCTCCGCCGAGGGCTGCGTCCTCTGCATCCTCGAGCGGAACACCAGCCGGCTGCTGGCCCTGGTGGAGCGGCGCGAGGAGCGGCTCGTGGCCGTCCCCCTCGACGACCGCCTCCACACCCTCGTGGAGCTGCCCGAGCAGGACGCCTCCCATCTCCAGGCCTGCGAGAGCGGCGAGGCGGTGGTGGAGGTGGAGATCGACCGCTACCCGGTGGCCCAGTTCGCCACCCACGGTCACGTGGTCCGCCGCCTGCCGGTGAACGGCGGCGAGAAGGGCGATCTCGACCTTCTCCTCACCAAGCATCAGCTGCACGAGCGGCCGGCTCCCCCGCGCACCAGCCTGAAGACCCCCGACAAGCAGCGGCGGGAGGATCTGACGGCGCTTCCCACGGTGCTGCTCGAGCCCTGGGAGAAGGCCGAGGCCCCGGCCCTTCCCGCCCTCTCCCTGGAGGAGCGGCCGGAGGGGGGCTGGCGGCTCTGGGTGCATGCCCCAGCCGTGGCGGAACGGGTCGCCGCCGGTGGCAGTCTCGATCTCTGGCTGCGTCAGAGGGCCGAGGCGATCTGCGCCGGAGAGAGCTGGCTGCCCCTGCTCTCCTCGCCCCTCGCAAGGGCGGCGGCCTTCTCCCCCGGGGACGCGCAGGCGGCCGTGTCGGTCGCCCTCGACGTGGGCGCCGAGGGGGAACTGCTGCACTATCGCTTCTGCCTCAGCCAGCTCCGGCCGGACGCCCGTGTCGGCGCGGCGTCGATGGAGGCCTTCGCCGAGCGGAAGCCCCGCTCCCGCACCCTGGCCGCGCCTCTCAAGCCGATCAAGGACCATCTTCCCCTTCTGGAGGGGTTGGTCGCCCTCACCGAGCAGCTGCGCCGGCGGCGCCTCCAGGCGGGTTCGATCGACCTCGACCTGCCGGTTCCGCCCCTGGAACGGCTGGGGGATCTGCGGGTGCCCCCCCCCGATGGGGGCGGCAAGGGCTGGCTCGAGGAACTGCCGCCGCACCACCCCGCCGCCCTGCTGCGGGAAGCCGTCCTGCTGGCCCACAGGGCTCTGGGACGCCACATGGCGGGCCTGGGCCTGCCGGCCGTGTACAGCGTCAATGCCGCCGCCGACCCGTCAGAAATCAATGAGGTGGCGAAGGCGGCCCTGGGGCTGGAGATCCCGCTCGAGCTCAGCGCCGACGGCAATGCCAGCGCCGCGGATCTCGCCGCCGCCTTCGCCGCCACCGACCGCTGCCGCGCCCTGCAGCAGCAGCTGAGGGACACCCTCCAGGCGGAACACCTGCAGGAGGAGCCCGGCCCCAACGCGGTGGCGGGAGAGCCGCTGGCCCTCGCCGCCTGGACCTGCCCCGGACTCCACTACGCCGACCTCTGGAACCAGCAGCTGCTGGTGACGCTGCTGGTGGAGGGCAAGGACCGGCCCACGGTGCGGCACAAGACCAGCGTGGACCTCTCGACCGACTCCTGTCACGGAGCGATCGACTGGAACGTGTTCGCTCCCTCCGTGCTGGCGGCGTTCCAGGACCCGCTGCGGCGCGGGCTGCTGCAGCGCCTCAACCTTCGCCGCCGCGCCGCGGCGGAGTTCGAGGCCGACGTGGTGGCGATGGCCCAGGCGCGGCACGCCGAACCGCTGGTGGGGCAGACCCTGCCCGGCAACATCAGCGGCATCCAGAGCTACGGCTTCTTCGTGGAGGTGCCTCCCTCCCAGGTGGAGGGGCTGGTGCACGTGAGCTCCCTGAAGGATGACTGGTACGAGTACCGCTCGCGGCAGAACAGGCTGGTGGGAAGAAAGTCGCGCCGCACCTACATGATCGGCGATCCCGTGGAGGTGGAGATCCAGAAGGTGGATGCCCTCCGCCACCAGATCGACCTGGCCGTGATCCAGCCCGAGCTGCCGGCGGCCGACGGGGAGGAGGGAGGCCACGAGACGGCCGCCGAGGCGGCCGAGCACGCCCCGGAGGACTGACCCGGCCTCGATGGAGACGTCGTCGAGGCCCGTGGTGCTGGGCGTGTCCGGGGCCTCGGCCCAGCCCCTGGCCGAAAGGGCCCTGCAGCTGCTGCTCCAGGAGGGGCTGGCGGTGGAGATGGTCACCAGCCGCGGCGCGATCGGGGTGTGGTGGGCCGAACTGGGTCTGCGGGTCCCTTCCGATCCGAAGGCGCAGGAGGAGTTCTGGCGTGAACGCACCGGCACCGGCCGGGGGAGGCTCCGCTGCCACCGCTGGAACGACCAGGCGGCGGCCATCGCCAGCGGCAGCTTTCCCACCCGGGGCATGGTGATCCTGCCGGCGAGCATGGGCACGGTGGGGCGGATCGCCTCCGGGGTGGCCCTCGATCTGATCGAGCGCGCCGCCGACGTGCATCTCAAGGAGGGCCGGCCGCTGGTGATCGCGCCGCGGGAACTGCCGTGGAACCTGGTGCACCTGCGGAACCTCACCACCCTCGCCGAGGCGGGAGCGCGGATCGCGCCCCCGGTGCCGGCCTGGTACCACCGGCCCCGCACGATCGACGACATGGTGGACTTCCTGGTGATCCGCGTGTTCGATGCCCTCGGCCTCGAACTGGGCTCCCTCAACCGCTGGCGGGGCGGCCTGCCGGCCTCGCCGGGCGAGTGAACCGCCCGGCCGCTCCCGTCCCCTCCCATGCAACGTCTTCTGCTGCTGCCGCTGATCGCGCCCCTCGCGGCGGCCCTGATCGTGGCGGTGGCGAACCCCCGGCCCGCCACCTCGCTGCGGCTCCTCACCTGGCGGTCGCCCTCCCTGCCGCTGGGGGCATGGATCGCCGCCGCGGCGGCCGCCGGCGCCCTGCTGAGCGGCAGTGCCACCGCCCTCGCCCTGCGCAGCGCCGGCCCGGGGGTGCGGCGGCAGGTGCGCCGCGAGCGGGGCCGCAGCGAACCCGCCTCCTCAGGGTGGAGACCGCCTCCGCCGGCCGGGGACTGGGGGGAACCCAGGCGCCCGGATCGGCCGCCGGAGCCGGCGCCGCCGGAACGGGCACCGGGCGAGCCGCCCCCGACGATGTCGGTGCCGTTCCGGGTGATCCGCCGTCCCGCCGCCACCACGGCCACCGCCGCATCGACCGCTTCCCATGCCCGCGGCGGCCCCCGCTACGCGGCGGACGAACCGCGGCATCCGGTGAGCGGCGAGGACGACTGGGACCAGCCGGACAGCTCGGAGGACTGGTGAGCGGCCGGGTGCTCCCCCAGCGGCTCGGCTCTTTCTAGAGTCCACTCCACTGCCCGCCTTCCCTCCCGGTGCCCGCCAGCGAAAGCCCCAGCCCCTCCGCCGCCTCCGGCGAATCCGCCGCCAAGCCGGCGGCACGCCGCGAGAAGCCGCCCGCCCCCGAGGACAGGCCCTTCGCCGAGTTCGTGCCGCAGCTGCTGCTCCCGGCCCTCGCCAAGGAAGTGGAGGCCTACGGGGGGCCGGCGCCGGAGCTGGCCTTCGAGTCCGGCCCCATGCCGGTGGTCGGCGGCGAGTGCTGGATGGTGAAGGGATCGCTGCCGGGGCAGCGTCACTTCTGGCTCTGCTTCAGCGGAGAGGACATCGGCTCGGCGAAGACCATCGCCCTGGCGGAGGGCGACAGCGCCGCCAGCCTGCTGGAACCCTTCCTCAGCGACGAACGGAAGATCACCCTGCCTCTGCTGGTGTCGCGGCTGGTGCAGCGGCTCAACGCCCAGAAATGGCTGGGGCCCAACTGACCGGCCCCGACGGTTCCGCCTACGATGGGCGGCAACGTCATCCTCCCGTCGCCTGATGGTGCCTCCCGCCGCGACCGCCTCCGTTCTGCCCGAGGCTCCCGTCTACAAGGAGCCCGTGAAGGACACGATCCTCACGCCGCGGTTCTACACCACCGACTTCGACGCCATGGCCGCGATGGATCTGCGGCCCAACCAGGAGGAGCTGGAGGCGATCTGCGAGGAATTCCGCAAGGACTACAACCGTCACCACTTCGTGCGTGACGACGAATTCGAAGGGGCCGCCGACAAGCTCGATCCCGAGACCCGCAAGGTGTTCGTGGAGTTCCTCGAACAGAGCTGCACCTCCGAGTTCTCCGGCTTCCTCCTCTACAAGGAACTCAGCCGCCGCATCAAGGA
>CAZVPB010000008.1:0-24451 GCA_964628165.1 uncultured Cyanobium sp. | reverse complement strand
GCCGGCCGGGCGGGGCGGGGGGCGGGGCCGGGCGAGGTGCTGGTGCAGACCTACAGCCCCGACCATCCGGTGATCCGCCACCTGGTGGACGGGCGCTACGAGCGGTTCCTGGAGGAGGAACTGGCGCTGCGCCGGGGCGGGGGGCTGGTGCCCTTCAGCCGCGCCTGCCTGCTGCGGCTGGCCGGACCCGCCGCCAGCGCCACGGCCACCGCCGCGGCCGCCCTGGCGGAGACCATCCGGGCGGGGGTGGAGGCGGAGGGATGGTGGCTGATCGGACCGGCTCCGGCGCCGGTGGCGCGGGTGGCGGGACGCAGCCGCTGGCAGCTGCTCCTGCACGGGCCGGAGGGGGCGCCGCTGCCGCTGCCCCCCGAGGCCGACCTGCGGGCGACCCTGCCGCGGGGGGTGAGTCTCACCATCGACCCCGACCCCCTCCATCTCTGACGGCGTCGGGGCGGCAGCGCAGGAAAGCGGCTCAGGAAGGCAGTTCCGGCGGTCCGACGCCGAGCAGCCAGCGCATCCGCTGCAGCGTCAGCACCACCAGCAGGGCGGCGGCGATCGTCACGGCCCCCAGCCCCAGCGGACTCCAGCGCCAGCAATGCAGCTCCAGCTGGTTGCGGCGGCCTGGGCGGAGCCGCCAGAGGACGCCGTCGTTGCGACTGCCGGCAGGGGGAAGCGCCACCGCCGGCTCGGCGCGCCGGACCGCGGCGGGCCTCACCGGCGCCAGCTCCACCTGCAGTTCCAGCCCCGGGACGGGAGCGAGCGGACGCAGGTCGAGGACGAGGCGCAGCCGCTGCTCCACCCCCACCAGCCAGTTGCGCTCCCTCAGTTCGAACTCCGGCGCGGGGAGGGGCAGGGCCGCCAGCTCGCCGGCGCTGCGGAAGCTGGCGGCGAGGGCGTCGAGGGCCTGCCGGGCCGGCAGCACTTCCGTGACCAGCACCTCCTCCTCCGGGCGCCGCCGGCTCTGGAAGCCCGCACCCTCCAGGGCCGCCGCGAACCGTCTCTGCCAGGGGGTGGGCCGGCCCGCCGGCATGGGCAGATGGTGGGCGATCCGCAGCCTGCCCGGACCGGCGAAGGTCAGGTCGGTGCGGACCTCGCTGCAGCCGCCGAGCAGTCCGGCCAGCAGCAGCAGGGCGAGCAGCGCCACCGCCACCGCGGCGAAGCCCCGCGGCGGGCGGGTGGGGCCCACCGGAGGAGGCGGAGGGGCCGGCGGAGCGGCCTTCGCCCGCCGGCGGGGCCCCACAGCCCTGCCCTCCAGCGGCTCGGCACCGGCGAGGGTCGGCAGCGTCAGGTTCCACTCCGGCGGACGGTTCAGCGCCGGGGCCTCCAGCACCTCCAGCAGATCCCGGGCCCGTCCCCGCAGGACCGCATCCTGGCAGCCCAGCAGGGGGCGGCAGCAGGCGGCGGCCCGGTCGGAGCGGCCCTGGCCCATCAGGGCGGTGGCCATCAGCAGCCGCACCCCGGCGCCGGTGGCGGTCCGCGGCGGGTGGCGCTCCGCCAGGGGCTCCAGCAGCCGCAGCACCTGGCCGTACTCGCCGCGGTCGAGGGCACGCCGGGCCTGCTCGAGCGCCTCGTCGTCCATGCCGGCTCAGGGGCGGAGTCCGGAGGGCCCGGCCACCACCATCGTGCCGATGCCCGTGTCGGTGAACACCTCCAGCAGCAGGGAGTGGGGGACACGGCCGTCGAGGATGTGGGCCGCGGCCACCCCCTGGGCCAGGGCGCGGATGCAGCAGCGGGTCTTCGGCGTCATGCCCCCCTGCACCACGCCCGCCGCGATCAGGTCGCGGGCCTCGGCGAGGGTGAGCTGCCGGATCAGGGAGGCCGGGTCGTCCTTCTGCCTGAGGATCCCCGGCGTGTCGGTGAGCAGGATCAGCTTCTCGGCCTGGAGGGCGGCGGCGAGCTCGCCGGCCACGGTGTCGGCGTTGATGTTGTGCATCCGCCCGTCCACGTTCGGCGCGACGCTGGAGATCACCGGGATGTAGCCGTTCTCCAGAAGGGGCGCGAGCACGTCGGGGTTCACCGCCGCCACGTCTCCCACCAGCCCGTGGGTGCCGTCCCCCCAGGTGCGGGCCCGCACCAGGGCGCCATCGCTGCCGGAGAGCCCCACGGCCTTGCCGCCCACCTGATTGAGACCGTTGACGATCTGCTTGTTGACCCGGGCCACCAGCACCATCTCCACCACGTCCATGGTGTCGGTGTCGGTGACCCGCAGGCCCTCGCGGAACTCCGGCTCGATCTTCAGGCGGTTGAGCCACTGGTTGATCTCCGGTCCCCCGCCGTGCACCACCACCGGCTGCACGCCGACACAGGCGAGCAGGGTGAGATCACGGAACACCGCCTCCCTCAGGTCCTCCCGCACCATGGCGGCGCCGCCGTACTTGACCACGACCCGGCGGCCGGCGAAGCGCTGGATGTAGGGCAGGGCCTCGCTGAGCACGGAGACCCGCAGGGTCTCCGCGGCGCTGACGCTGGGATCCCCGCTCACGGCCCTTCCTCCGAGGCGGATTCCGCATCGACGGCGGCATCGGCGGCGGCTCCGGCCGGCACGAGGGTGAGCTCCACGCGGTCGGGATCGGGCTGATCCAGCACCGCCCGCAGGTTCTCGCCGAAGAAGCGGCCCAGCCGCTCCCGCCGCTCCAGCCAGGTGGCGTAGGGCACACCATGGAGGGCGAAGGTGAGCCGCAGTCCGTAGCCCCCCTCCCGCTCGAGTTCCTCCACGCTGAGCAGTTCCGGCGGATCGTCCTCATCCCAGAGCTTCAGGGATTCGAGCGACGTCTCCAGGTGCACCTTCTGGCCGTAGCGCCAGCGGGTCACGTCGGCCAGCAGCTTCCGCAGCGGCTCGCTGCCGCTCCGCTGGCGCAGCTCCCGCAGGGCGGCGGGGGGAGTGAGGCGGCGGACCGGCGGCAGCTCCGACGATTTCAGCGCCAGACCTCCCAGCAGCACCGGCACGCCGTAGAAGACGCCGGCAAGGCTGAGGTTGGGGCTGTCGGTGGCGTAGGCGATCGATCCGATCACGGTGAGGGCGGCACCGGCGACGGTGATCAGGCTGCCCGGGGAGCGGAGTTCCTGCATCGCCCCATCCTCCTGCAGAGGGTCCAGGATGGAACCCAGCCCGCCGCGCCGTCGCGCCGCCGCCATGGACCCTGCCGCCGCCTCGCCGCCGGAACCCAGCACCGCCGAGCTGCTGGCCCAGCTGCGGGAGGACCGGCTGTGGCTGCTGCGCCAGCTCGACAGCGGCCGCTGGAGCCAGTGGCGACTCGACCTCGCCGCCCTGGAACGGGAACTGGGGCAGCTGCTGGACCAGGCCGCCGACCGCCTCGAGGGCTCCTGAGGCCCGCCCGCTCAGAAGGGGATCTCGTCCTCCCCCTCCACCAGGTCGTCCGGCACCAGGGGGGAGGTGTTCCACACCGGCGCCGACTCCCGGGGCGGCGGCGGAGCTGCCCCGGTTTTTCGCGCAGGTGGTGCGCCTGCCGCCGGCGGTGCCGCGGCCGCTTCCCCCGCCAGGGGGTGGAACCGGGCGAGGGTGAATTCGGCCCGCTTCTCCCGCAGGCCGTCCTGCCGGGTCACCGTGTTCATCCGCAGGCGCCCCTCCAGCACGAGCCGCTCCCCCGGGCGCACCCGGTCCGGCAGTTCCTGGGCGAGGTTGCCCCAGCCCACCACCTTGATCTGGGCGGGAGGATCATCCGGCCGCAGGCCCGCGAAGCGGACCTCCATCTCCGCCACCGGGGTCTGACTCCCCTGGGTGTAACGGAGCTGAGGGGCTTCGAGCACCTCCACCTCGAGCAAGCAATGGTTCACGCCCAGACCGACCGATGGCTGGCCCCATCCTGAAGCACCCGCCAGCGGCGGAGGGGGGCAGGGTGTGGCTGCTGGCGGGAACCGGGGAGGGACCGCCCCTGGCCGAAGCCCTCGGCCGCAGGGGCTGGCGGGTGCGGGTGAGCGTGGTGGGCGCCGCGGCGGCCCTGGCCTATCCGCCCCGGCCCTGGCTGGAGGTGGCGGTGGGAGCGATCGGCGCGGCCGCCGGCTCGCCTGAGGAGGGGGTGCTGCGGGAGCTGGAGCGGGCCGAGGTGGAGGGGAGACCCTTCCGGTGGGTGGTGGACGCCACCCACCCCTTCGCCAGCCGCATCAGCGCGGCCCTGGCCGCCGCCTGCGGCGCGCGGCACCAGCCGCTGCTGCGCCTGGAGCGCCCCCTCCTGCCCGTCGCGCCGGGCACGGTGCTGGCCGCCCCGGCCGAGCTGGCCGCCCGCATCCGTCCGGGCGAGCGGCTGCTGCTGGCCGTCGGCGCGCGCCGCCTCCATGAGCTGGTGGGTCTGACCCCGGGGGCCGACCACCATGCCCGCATCCTCCCCTCGGCGGCAGCCCTGCGGCAGGCCCGGGCCGCCGGGCTGCCCGACGGGCGGATCGCCTGTCTGCGGCCGGGGGGGGACGCGCAGGTGGAACGGGGCCTCTGCCGCCACTGGGGCATCGAGACGGTGATCTGCCGCCGTTCCGGCGGTCCGCCGGAACGGCACTGGCAGGAGATCACCGAGGAGCTGGGGCTGCGGCTGCTGCGGCTCGAACGGCCGGCGGAGCCCGACGGCGTCGTGACCCTGCCGGCCGGGGAGCTTCTTGCCAGGATCGGAACGGTCCCCGGACGGTTCGCCTGACGGCCCGATGCATCCGCAACCGCTCACCCTGGTGCTCACCACCGAGGCCGACCGCGACCGGGCCGAGCGCCTCGCCGTCGCCCTGCTGGAGAGGCGGCTGGCGGCCTGCGTGAGCCTCCTGCCGGTGCGCTCCCACTACCGCTGGCAGGGGCGGCTGGAGGCCGACGAGGAGGTGCAGCTGCTGATCAAGACCGACCCCGACCGGCTGGAGGCCCTCCACGCCGCCGTGCTCGAGCTGCACAGCTACGACACCCCGGAGTGGATCCACTGGCAGGCCTCCAGCACCGGCGGCTACGCCGAGTGGTGCGCAGAACAGCTGGGCGGCGGCTGAACCGGCTCAGGCCAGGTGGCTGCGGACCAGGTCCCGCAGGGACACCTGGGGACGGGGGCCCAGCTGGGTCACCACCTGGCCGGCGCAGAGGGAGCCGAGGCGGCCGCAGCGCTCGAGCGGCTCGCCGCGGGTGTAGGCGTGCAGGAACCCGGCGGCATAGAGATCGCCGGCGCCGGTGGTGTCCACCAGCTCACCCAGCCGGAAGGGGGCGATCGGGATCTCCTCTCCGGCCGTGAGCACCAGCGATCCCTGCTCGCTGCGGGTGAGGGCGGCCACGGCGCAGTGGCCCTTCACCTGCGCGGCGGCCTCCTCGAAGCTGTTGGCGCGGTAGAGAGCGGTGATCTCCATCTCGTTGGCGAAGAGGAGATCGACGTGGCCCTCCACCAGCTCGAGGAAGCTTTCGCGGTGGCGCTGCACGCAGAAGGGATCGGAGAGGGAGAGGGCGATGCGGCCGCCGCTGGCCCGCATCGCCTCGGCGGCGAGGAGGAAGGCCCGCTTCGCCGCCTCGCTGTCCCACAGGTAGCCCTCCAGGTAGAGCACCTGGGCGGCCCGCACCAGATCGAGGTCGAGGTCGTCGGGGTGGAAGTCCACCGAGGCCCCCAGGTAGGTGCACATGGTGCGCTGGGCGTCGGGGGTGACGAGGATCAGGCAGCGCGCCGTGGAGGGACCGCTGGCGGCGGGGGGCGTGTCGAAGCGGGCCCCCACCGAGCGGATGTCATGGGCGAAGATGCGGCCCAGCTGGTCGTCCCGCACGCGGCCGATGAAGCCGGCGCGCCCCCCCAGGGCGGCGATGCCGGCGATCGTGTTGGCCGCCGAGCCGCCCGAGGTCTCCAGCCCCGGCCCCACCCCGGCGTAGAGCCGTTCGGCGGTGGGGCCGTCCACCAGGGCCATGGTGCCCTTGGTGAGGTCGTGGTCGTCGAGGAAGGAATCCTCGGCCTGCACGAGGACATCGACGATGGCATTGCCGATCGCCACCACGTCGAGAGGGCGGTCGCCCGCGACGGGGGGGGAAACGGAAGCGGAAGGCATTCAGACGCTGAGGAGGGCTCGCTTGGGGCCGTGGATGGGGTCCTCCACCACGATCGTCTGCTCCCGCTGTGCTCCGAGCGAGACGATGGCGATGGGCACCTCCATGAGGTCGGCCAGGAAGCGAAGGTAGGCCATGGCCGCCTCCGGCAGATCGTCGAGGCTGCGGCAGTCGGCGGTGGAGCACTGCCAGCCCGGCAGGGTCTCGTGGATCGGGCGGCAGCGGGCGAAATCCTCGGCGCTGCTGGGGAAGTACTCGATGCGGCGGCCGTCGAGCTCGTAGGCCACGCACACCTGGATGCGGTCGAGCTCGTCGAGCACGTCGAGCTTGGTGATGGCGAGGCAGTCGAGGCCGTTCACCTCGACGGCGTAGCGGCCGATCACGCCATCGAACCAGCCGCAGCGGCGGCGGCGGCCGGTGGTGGTGCCGTATTCACCGCCGCGGTCGCAGAGGTGGTCGTTGAGGCTGCCCTCCAGCTCGGTGGGGAAGGGCCCCTCGCCGACCCGGGTGGTGTAGGCCTTGGCCACGCCGATCACCCGGTCGATCAGGGTGGGACCGACGCCGGCGCCGATGCACGCCCCGCCGGAGACGGGATTGGAGGAGGTGACGTAGGGATAGGTGCCGTGGTCGAGGTCGAGCAGGGTTCCCTGGGCCCCCTCGAACAGGATGTTCTGGCGTGCCCGGGCGGCCTCGTGGATGGTGCGGGTGCAGTCGACCACGTGGGGGGCGAGACGGCGGCCGTAGGCCACCGACTCGGCGATCACCTCCTCCGGATCGAGGGGATCGAGGCCGTAGATGCGCTCCAGCAGAAGGTTCTTCTCCTCCAGAGGCCCCATCAGCCGCTCCCGCAGCCGACCCTCGTCGAGCAGGTCGATGACGCGGATGCCGGTGCGCTCCGACTTGTCGGCGTAGGTGGGGCCGATTCCCCGGCCGGTGGTGCCGATGCGCCGGGCGCCGCGCCGCTGCTCCATCGCCTGATCCAGCAGGCGGTGGTAGGGCATGGTCACGTGGGCGGTGGAGGCCAGCTTCAGGCCCGACACGTCGATGCCGAGATCCACCAGCATGTCCAGCTCCCGGAGCATGACGCCCGGATCCACCACCGTGCCGGCGCCGATCAGACACGTGGTGTCGGGATAGAGGATTCCGGAGGGAATCAGGTGAAGCTTGAGGACGCGATCGTCAACGACGATGGTGTGGCCCGCGTTGACGCCTCCCTGATACCGGACGACGACGTCCGCGGACCGGCTGAGGAGGTCAGTGATCTTGCCCTTTCCTTCGTCGCCCCACTGTGCACCGATGACGACAACGTTGGCCAAGGACGAAGCGGCCGGCGACCGCCGGAAAGCACAAGGGGAGAGCCTGTCAGATCGACGGGGGATCCGTCAAAGCCGGCGATGGCGCCCTGCCGATCAGGCGCCGCGCTGCACGCCGGATTCAGCCCGCTGCAGTTCCTTCTCGAGCCGCGAGCGGAGGGTCTCGGGCACGGGGCGATTGGGGTAGCTGGCGTAATGGCCGGCGAGGGAATTGAGGGCGGTCTGCATGGTGGTGAAGGAGGCCAGTCCGTTCACCTGCCGGCGGGGCCGGTACCGCGCCATGTAGCTGTTGATGAGGTCACGGGCCTCCCGCTCGGCGTCTCCCCGTCCGGGATCGTCCTGATCCAGGGAGATGGTGGAGAGCAGGGTCTCGGCCACGTTCACGGTGTCCTCGACGTAGTCGCCGGTGAGGCCGGTGGCGGTGGAGCTGCAGGCGGTGAGGCCGAGGCAGAGACACAGCCCCAGGACCACCAGCGGCAGCAGCAGGCGGCGGCGCAGGAAGTCGACCATGGCGGCGGGGTGTCTGGCGGGATCCTAGGCGGCCCGTCCCCGCCGCTTCCTCAGGCCGCCGGCAGCCCCCGGCGCTGCACGGCCAGGCGGTCCGCCAGCCACGGCACCACCGCCTCGGCAGGGAGCTCCCGGTTCCCGCCGCCGCTCCGCTCCACCAGTTCCACCCTGCCCTCCGCCGCGGCCCGGCCGACCACGACCCGCCAGGGGATGCCGATCAGGTCGGCATCCTTGAACTTCACGCCCGCCCGCTCGCCCCGGTCGTCGAGCAGCACCTCGATGCCCGCCTCCCCCAGATCGGCATAGAGCCGCTCGGCGAGCGCCACCTGGGCGTCGTCACGGCTGCTGGCGATCACCACGATCACCTCGAAGGGCGCGATCGGCACCGGCCAGCAGATGCCCGCCCCATCGTGGTGCTGCTCCACCGCGGCCTGGGCCAGCCGCGAGATGCCGATGCCGTAGCAGCCCATGCGCAGCGGTTCCTCCTCGCCCGAGGCGCCGGTGAAGCGGGCACCGAGGGCCTCGGCGTACTTCGTGCCGAGCTGGAAGATGTGACCCACCTCGATGCCCCGGGCGGCCCGCAGCACCTGGGCGGGATCGTGGCGGCAGCGGTCGCCCGGCAGGGCGGTCCGCAGATCCGCCGTCTCCGGCCTGGGGGTGAGGTCGTCCCAGCGGGCGCCGATCAGATGGGCATCGAGGCGGTTGGCGCCGCAGACGAAGGGGTCGAGCGCGGCCGCGGTCGGATCCGCCAGCCGCAGGAAGCGCGGCCGCCAGCCGCGGGCACCGGCGAGAACCCCGTCGTCGAGATGGGGACCGAGGAAGCCGAGCGGCAGGGGCGCCAGGCCGGCCGCCTCCACCGCCTCGGCGGTGAGGGGAGCGAGCTCCAGCAGGGGACCGGCCTGGCCGAAGCGGCCGGCGACGGCGTTGCCCAGCTTCACCTCGTTGAGCTGCTGATCTCCCCGCAGCGAGGCGAGAACCGGCACCGTGGTGCCGTCGGCGAAACGGGCCAGCCACAGCAGCACCTTCACCACCTGGCTGGGGTGGAGTCCGTGGCCGGCGCAGAGATCCTCCACCGTGGCCCGGGCGGGGGTGTCGAGCAGGCGGCAGGGCTGAGCCTCGAGGGGAACCGCCTCGGCGGGGAGGGATTCGGCCCGCTCCTGGTTGGCGGCGTAGCGTCCGTCCGCGCTGGTGAGGATCAGGTCCTCCCCCGCCTCGGCGGTGACCATGAACTCCTGGCTCGCCGATCCGCCGATGGCGCCGCTGTCCGCCTCGACCGCAACGGTGTGGAGGCCGCAGCGGCGGAAGATCCGGCGGTAGGCACCGTCCATGGCGGCGTAGGTCTGCCGCAGCGACGACTCGTCGGCATGGAAGGAATAGGCATCCTTCATGATGAATTCACGCCCCCGCATCAGGCCGAAGCGGGGACGGATCTCATCACGGAACTTCGTCTGGATCTGATAGAGGCAGGCGGGCAGCTGCCGGTACGACCGCAGCAGGTCGGCGGCGAGCACCGTGATCACCTCCTCGTGGGTGGGACCCAGGCCCATGCGGCGCCCCTGACGGTCCTCCAGGTGAAACATGATCCCCTCGCCGGCGGTGTAGCCCAGCCAGCGGCCGCTGCGCTCCCAGATGTCGGCGGGCTGCAGCTGGGGCAGGAGGGTCTCGAGGGCCCCGATCGCATCCATCTCCTCCCGCACGATGGCGGAGATCTTGCGCAGCACGCGCCAGAGCAGGGGCAGGTAGGCGTAGATGCCGGAGGCGATCCGGCGGATGTAGCCGGCCCTCAGAAGGAGGCGGTGGGAGACGATCTCGGCCTCCGCCGGATCGTCCCGCAGCGTCACCAGGAGGAGGCCGGAGACCCGCATGGGGCGAGGGCGGGCAGAGGGGGCTGGAAGCTATCACCCACCTGCCTTCGTGCCTGCGGCCGAACCGCCACCACCGCGACGGCGGCGCCGCGGCGGTTCTGCTACTTTCCGGCCTCATCCCGTCTGTCGCAGATCCGTCTCATGCCCCTGCATCCCGCCTCCGCCGGCATGGTCGGACCCGGCCCGGCCACCGGCCCTCTGGAGGCCCCGGAGGAAGGCGGCGTCGGCCCCGACGAGGGACTGGTCGGCATCGAGGACGTCCAGAAATCCCTGAACCGCTCCCGGGCCTCGGTGTACCGCTACGCCAACACCGACCCCGGCAACCTCAACCCCCCCTTCAATCCCCGCAAGCTCAATCCCGAATACCGCAGCGACCAGAAGGATCCGCTGCTGTTCCACCCCAACGAGGTGGCCCGGTTCGCCCGCGACGTGCTGCGGATCCGGGAGGTGACCGTGGAGGTGCTCAACTCCCCCTCCACGGCCACCCAGCAGATTCTCAA
Source organism: uncultured Cyanobium sp. (assembly GCA_964628165.1). GTDB lineage: Bacteria > Cyanobacteriota > Cyanobacteriia > PCC-6307 > Cyanobiaceae > Cyanobium. Next base: position 14,265 of record CAZVPB010000008.1, on the reverse strand, counting down.
CGCGATCCTCGAGGAGGTGAGGGCGGTGCGGCAGCGGCTCGATGCCCTCGAGAGGCCACCCACCTCCCTGGAGGATCGCCGCTCCAGCCACGACCAGGCCCGGCCCGCGGCCTGAATCCGCAATCGGTGGCAAGATTGCTTAAAACCTGATCCCGCTCCCCGGAGTGCCCAGGGGGGTGCGGCGCCGCCGCCCCCCGACCGAATGGACCATTTCCCCACAGCCACGCGCCCCCGCCGGGTCCGGCTCCGCCCCCTCCCCGCCACCCGGCCGGCCGCCGCTTCGAGCTCTTCCCTCCCCCTCGCCGCAGCGCCGGAGACCTCCGGCGATCCCGGCGAGGATCCCCACAGTCGCGGGAACTCCCTCTCCACCACCCCGGCGGCCGCCGACCCCGCCGACCCGCTCGCGCAGTCCCTGGCTCTCCTCGGCGGCGGCATCATCGGCCTGCTGGCCCTGGTCGTCCCCCTCTCCACCGTGCTGGTGGAGCCCTCCGGCGGCCAGGGGGACGCAGGGGTCAGGCCAGTTTCTGCAGCAGGAAGCCCTCGTAGTCCAGCGCCTGGAAGACCGGTGCCGGATCCCCGAAACCCGCCGCGTTGACCAGGGCCGTGAGGCGGGAGAGGCCGATGGGGTGGATCCCCTCCGTGAGCCCCTCCACCAGCCGGCGGGCCGCTTCGCCGGACGGTTCGGCCAGACCGCTGGCCCGCTGGAAGCCCAGACGGGCCTGCTGGAGCTGCCCGTGCAGGGCGGAGCGTTCCGACCGCATCAGATCCACCAGCAGCAGCTGCCCCCCCGGCCGCAGGGCCCTCGCCAGGGCCGTGAGAAAGGCGAGCTTGCTGCCGTCGTCCGGGAGGGTCTGGAGCACGAGCACCGCCAGGGCACCGTCGAAGGCCTCCCGGGCATCGAGCTCCTCCACCGTGCTGCAGTGCCAGTCGACCGGAGCCTGCTCGCCCAGCCGCTGCCGTGCCACCGCAAGCATCGCCGCGGAGGGGTCGAGACCGGTGAGGCGCCAGTCCGGCCGCTGAAGACGGGCCTCCAGCAGTTCGGCGCCGGTGCCGCAGCCGGCCACCAGCACCGACGCCCCCGGCGCCGCGGCCAGGGGGGAAGCGGCCAGCAGGGCGACCCCCAGCCGCGCCAGGCTGGCGTAGCCGGGGATGAGCTGCTGCACGATCCGGTCGTAGCCGTCGGTCTGCGGCCCGGCGTGCTCCTGAGCGTTCCGGTCGGTTCCAGCCAACGCCCTGCCGCAGCCCCGTCATCGTAGGAGCCCGGCGCGGCGTGGCCTAAGTTGGGCGGCGCCGATTCCCCCCGAGCGACCGTGCCCACCATCCGTTTCGAAAAGGAAGGCCAGCAGGTGGGGTGCATCGAAGGCGCCAACCTCCGCAAGGCCGCCCTCGACGCGGGCATCAATCCCTACATCGGTCTCAACAACTTCAACAACTGCGGCGGTCTCGGCCAGTGCGGCACCTGCGTGGTGGAGGTCGTGGAGGGCGCCCAGAACCTCTCGCCCCGCAGCGATGTGGAGGAGGTCTACCTGGCCGACCGCCCCGCCAGCTACCGCCTCAGCTGCCGGTGCAGCGTCAACGGCGACGTGACCATCCGCACCCGCCCCGCCGACGGCGTGGGCAAGGGCTCCAACAGCCTGGTGGGTGCCCTCAAGGCCCTGATCGGCCGCAGCTGAACCGCTTCAGGCCGGTGGAGCGGACGGGGGTCCCGATTCCGGCCCCTTCACGGTGAGCAGATCCAGTTCGTCCATCAGCCCCTCGATGCCGGCCCGGTTGATCTGGCTCACATAGGTGCGTTTCACCTCCTCGAGGAAGGCGCAGAGCAGCAGCTGGGACCGCTCCAGGGCCGTGCCGCTCTCGAGGGCGGCGGCCAGTTCCTCCCAGAAGCGGTCGATGCAGCGCTGCATGAGCTCGACCTGCTGATCGTCGCGGCGGCCGAGACGCTCCCCGGTGCTGCGGCTGAGGTCGAGCAGACTCTCCACCATCCCGCCGGCGATCTGGCGGCTGACTCCCGCCTCCATGCGGAGCAGCGGCTGGATCTGACGCAGCGGCCCCGGCGCCACCAGCCGCTCCAGGCTCTGCTGCAGGGCGTGCCCGAGCACGCCCCGCAGTTCCGGGGCGAGGCGGGGGGCCACCTCCACCAGCAGCAGAGGTCCCCACAGCCGCACCAGTTCCACCAGTTCCCTCTCGTCGGTGCTGGAGATGGTCTGGTGGCTTCGCAGTGACCGGATGCGGCTGGGCCAGCGGCGCGAGCGGATGAGCTGCTGGAAGCCATCCACCAGCTGCAGGGCCAGCACCTCGAACAGCTCGACCGCCAGGAGGGACACCACCCCCCGGCTCACCACCGCCCGCAGCGGCTCCAGGTTGACCAGGCCCGAGGTCTGCAGCCGCTCGGTCACCGGGAAGACCCGCAGCCAGCGGAGGAAGGGCAGCAGCAGCGGCAGATCGATCCACCGCCGCAGCAGCGCCTTTCCCCAGCCCATGCCGGGCACGCGGCGGCGCAGGCGGACCGCGCGCAGCAGGATGTCGAAGAGGAAGACGCTCTGGAAGAACAGCAGGTCGTAGCGCCAGAAGTGGTCGGTGGGACGGCCGTTCTCGTCGATCGAACGCCAGTAGTTGGTGTCCATCAGGGGCGCCACTTCCTCGCGCCAGAACTGCCGTTCCTCCTCCCAGGAGTGGTCCTCCAGCCAGGCGGGGCTGAAGAGCAGGGCGCTGGACTGCTTGGAGGATTCCAGGCCGGTCCGGTCGCGCATCAGGTTCTTGATCCGCTCGAGGGTGCCGCTGGCGCCGGTGGGGGCGAACGGATCGGTGTCGATCAGCTCATCGGTGAGTTCCCTCTGACGCTGGAGGAGCTGTTGCCGGGCGCCGCCCAGGGGTGAGTCCTTCGCCGCCGCCAGCGACGCGTCGAGCTGATCGAAGGACCGCAGCCACTCCTGGGTCTCCCGGTGGGGCTCGATGCCCTTGACCGGATCCACCCAGTCGGTGAGTTCCGCCGGGATGAACCCCAGCTGGAGCACCACCGGCTCGGCGGTCAGCCCCGGGACCGGCGGCAGAACCGTGAGCTGACGGAGCTTCCAGAAGTTCCGCAGCGGCAGGTAGGTGATGTCGAAGACCACCAGCAGGAGGTTGAGCGTCGCCCACAGCGCCACGGCCCGGTCCCAGGTCCGGGCCACCAGCGAACCGGTGGGGAGGGGGGGCAGGTTCGCGTGCCAGCGGGGACGCGCCATGGGATCCCATCGGGCGAGTGCCTGCCTAATCTGCCTCTCGTCCCGGGCCCCTGCCGAAGCGGTGCCCCACCCCAGGAAGTGCCTTGAGCCCCACGGATCCACAGACCCGCGAAGGCACCGAGTCCGGCTCCGACGCCCCCTCCGACACCGCCGGCCGGGACAGCGGCGAGAGTCCCTGGGCCTTCTGGCGGAGCGTGGTGATCACCCTGGCGGTGGCCCTCGGCATCCGCCATTTCCTGCTGGAGGCCCGCTACATCCCCTCCGGCTCGATGCTGCCGGGGCTGCAGCTGCAGGACCGTCTGCTGGTGGAGAAGGTGAGCCTGCGCAGCCGCCTGCCCCGGCGGGGCGAGATCATCGTGTTCCATTCCCCCCACAGCTTCGACCCGGCCCTGGCGGCCCAGAGCCGGCCCGGCCCCCTGAGCTGCCTGCTGGTCAACCTGCCGGTGGTCGGATCGCTCCCCTCGCTGCAGGAGCCCGCCTGCGACGCCTACATCAAGCGGGTGGTGGGCCTCCCCGGCGAGAGGGTGGTGGTGGATCCCCGCGGGCAGGTCCGCATCGACGGCCAGCCCCTGGCGGAGCCCTACGTGAAGAACTTCTGCCCCGTCGACGAACGGGGAGGGGGCCCCTGCCGCACCCTCAACGTGGTGGTGCCGCCCGACCACGTGCTCGTGCTGGGGGACAACCGCGCCAACAGCTGGGACGCCCGCTTCTGGCCGGGGGGCCCCTTCCTGCCGCGGGAGGAGATCATCGGCCGCGCCTTCTGGCGCTTCTGGCCCTTCAACGCGATGGGCTCCCTCTGAGGGCCGCCGTGAGCGGCCAGCCTTCGGCGGCGGCCATGCCGCTGGCCACCACCCTCCCCTGCAGGTCCCGGCCCCAGGCCGGCTGATTGGCCGCCAGGGAGGGACAGGTGGTCTCGTCCCAGCGCCAGCGGGCCTGCGGGTCCACCAGGATCCAGCGGCGGCAGCCCGGCTCCAGCCGCGGCGGCTCCAGTCCGAGGAACCGGGCCGGTCCCCAGCAGAGCACCCGCCAGAGCCGTTCCGGCGGCCAGCCGCGGCGGCCCACGAGCTCCTCCCACAGCAGCGTCAGCGCCACGCCGTGGCCCGCCAGCCCCGGCCGGCGCTGGTCGAGCGGAAGCAGGCGTTCCTCCGCGTCGAGCGGACGGTGGTGGACCGCCACGGCCTGAATCAGCTCCTCCTCCAGCGCTGCCAGGAGGGCCTGCCGGTCCGACGGCCCCCCCAGCGAAGGCACCAGCCGCCAGCCTTCGTCGGCGGGATCGAGGGCGCCGCTGTCGGCCACCAGATGCCACCAGCCCACGCTGGCGGGCGGCGGCGAGGAGCAGCTCCGCAGGGCCGCCACCCCCTCCGCGGTGGAGAGGTTCATGAGGCGCAGGCCTCCCCGGGGGAAGGTGCCGGCCAGCTCCAGCAGGATCCGCAGCGGAAGGGTCTCGCTGGTGGCGGGATCGGTGGGCCAGCCCGCCCGCAGGGCCTCCACCCGCTCCCGCACGAAACCAGGCCCCGCCAGGCCGGCTTCGCGGGGGGCCAGCAGCACCGGCCGGCCCTCCCCCTCCCCGAGCCGCAACCCCCGCTCCAGCAGCGGCAGGGGAGGCAACCCTTCGCCCCCCGCCAGGCCCACCGCCCCGGCCTCGATCTGGTCGGCATGGGGCGCCAGATCCGCATCGGCGCCCCCGCGGCTGAAGCTGCCCCAGAGCAGCAGGCGCATCGGCTCGGGCCAGGTCAGCTCGAGGCGGTCCGGGCGGTCGCGCCAGCAGGGGGCCCAGGGCAGCAGCGCCACCCAGCCGTAACCGCCGGCCGCCGCCGCCCGGGCCAGGGAATCGAGGCTCTCGGCGCGGCCGTGCCACGGCTCCTCGAGCACGCTGTGGGGATCCACCAGGGCAGGACCGAGCCACCAGTCGCCCCCGTCGAGTTCGCGGTCCGGCCGGGAGGGCGGGTCTTCGGCGGCGTCGCGGCCGATCCAGGCGAGCACACCGCCCCGGAGCAGCGCGTCCGCCCGCCGCGGCGGCCGGTCGGGCGCCTCGAGCAGCTGCACCTGCCGCAGCAGGAGGGCCGGGGTCAGCGGTGGCCCGCCGGTGTCGCTCAGAGGGCCCCCGCGGCGGTGCGGTCGAGCACGCCACCGAGGTGGCCGGTCAGGTTGAGGCAGGCCACCACCGGCGGGCCGCCGGGCCCCTCGGGGTAATCGATCACCGTCACCCCGCCGTTGCCCTGCTTCACCGTCCAGATGTCGGCCGGGCCGAGGCCGAGCAGACCGCAGAGGATGGTCTTGTTGACGGCGTCGTGGGCGACCACCAGGGCGGTCTCGTCGTGGTGGAGGCCCCGGGCGATGCGGCCCCAGGTGTCGAGGGAGCGGTCCCACACCTCCTGCAGGGTCTCGCCCTGGGGCATCTGAACCGTGTGGGGCTCCCGCTTCCAGGCCTCGAGCAGGTCGGGCCAGCCCTCGGCGATCTCCCGCTCCAGCCTCCCTTCCCAGAGGCCGTGGCCGATCTCCCGGAGGCCGGCGGTGCAGGCGAGCGGCACGCCGGGGTGTTCCGCCAGGATCGCCTCGGCCGTCTGGCGGGGGCGGGCCATGGAACTGGAATAGGCCCGCTGGATCGGAATCCCCGCGAGGAAGCGGCGGGCCGCCTCCGCCTGGGAGAGTCCGGTGGCGTTGAGAGGGACGTCGATCTGGCCCTGGAACCGCCCCTGCCGGTTCCAGTCGGTCTCGCCGTGGCGCACCAGCAGCAGCCGGGGGCCGCCGGGCCGGGCCGGCAGACCCGGACCGAGGTGGGAGGTGGCGTTGAGGGACTCGATCTGGACCTGCAGGCCGCCGTCTCCGCCTCGCGCCAGGTTCAGCACCGAGATCGAGGCGTTGTCGAAGCGGAGCCGCCGGAAGCCGGCCGCCTCCACCCCCAGCAGCCGCAGCAGCAGAGCGCGGAGGATGGCGTTGTGGGCCACCACCAGGGCGGTGGAGGGCTCGCCGCCGGAAGCCGCGTTGTCCAGGGCGGCGGCGTGGTCATGCAGCAGGCGGTCCAGGAAGCCCTGGGCCTGCTCCATCAGCTCGGGCAGGGGACGGAAGGAAGTGCCGTCGGACCGGACCAGCTCCAGGGTCTCGGGGGCCTGGCGCCAGAGACGCTCCCCCTCGGGATCATGCCGCCGGAGATCGCTGCGGAGCAGACCGCTCCAGGGCTCCAGGTCGATCTCGAGCAGATCATCGTCGAAGCGGGGTGCCTTGGCGCCCCCATGGACGGCGAGGAGCCGTTCGGCGGTGTCGCGGGCCCTGCTCAGCGGCGAGCTGTAGACGGTGGTGAGGGGCACCTCCCGGAGCGCTTCACCCACCCGTGCGGCCTGGGCCGCCCCCTCCGCGCTGAGGGAGGAATCGTCGTCCCTGCCCTGGATCCTGTGCTCGAGGTTGTAGCTGCTGAGTCCGTGGCGGACCAGCACCAGGCGGAGGGGCACGGGCATGGGCCGTGATGGCGCCGCCATCGTAAGGAGAAGGGGAGAATCGCCCCGCCTGCCGCGACGCCCCTCCCCTTGGCCGGATCTCCCCCTCCTCCCCGGGCCACCGATCCGGCCCGCCCGGGCCCGCCCGCCTGGAAATCCCTGCTGGCCCTCCTGAGCCTGTCCCTGAGCCTGCTGCTGTGGGGCGGCGGACTGGTCGACAGCCTGCAGCGGCCTTCGGTGGCCGACGCCCTGAGCCTCCGCCAGCTCGAACTGGGGGTGCTGGCGGCGGAGGTGGTGCCGGAGGCGGTGCGGCCCGCCCTGCTGGGGCCGGATCCGCGCGCCGAGCTGGCCAGGGAGATGTCCAGCCGGATGGAGACCACGGAAACCCCCGCCCCGGTGGTGGAGCGGCTCGTGCTCACCCTGCTGGAGGACAGCGGCGGTGACGGCGGCGCCGCCCGGCTGCGGGAGCTGCGGGAAATGGTGGCGGCGGAACGGAGGCCCCTGCTCGGCGCCCTGATCGACGGACGCCCGCTGCCGGCGGAGACGCGCCGGCGGCTGCTGGCCCCCTGGCAGGCCGACCGCCTGCTGGAGCAGCTCGTCTGTGAACGGTTGTCGGACAGCGGCGCCGCCTGTCCTGCCCAGCGGAACCGCACCGGCCTGCTGCTGCGCCTGGTGGGGGTGAGCGTGGTCCCGGCCCTGCTGGTGCTGGTCGGTGTGGTGCTGCTGCTGCGGGAGGTCTGGCGCCAGTGGCGGCGACGGGCGCCGCCGGCCCCGCCGCTGCAGGGCCCGCCCCTCGGCCTGGTGGACGTGACCCTGCTGATCGCCGGGGCGTTCGTGGTGCTGGGCGAGGTGCTCGTTCCGGCGGTCGGGCAGCCCCTGCTCCGGACCCTCCTGCAGCGGCTCGGCCTCGGCGGCGAGGCGGCCTCGGGCGTGATGGTGCTCTGCCTCTACCTGCTGCTGATGCTGGCGCCGCTGCTGCTGCTCGTCCTCCTGCTGCCCAACCGGTCCTCACCGCCGGCGGGCGGCTGGCTGCAGTGGTTCTGGCGGCCCCCCGCTTCGGCGCTTCGCCAGGCGCTCCACGGGCTGCTGCTGGTGCTGCCGCTGGTGGCGGTGGTGGGATGGCTGATCGAACGGTTCTGGAGCGAGGCGGGCGGCAGCAACCCCCTGCTGGAGATGGTGCTCACCGGCCGCGACCCGGTGGCCCTGGCCTGCCTGGCCCTCACGGCCCTGGTGCTGGCGCCGCTGTTCGAGGAGACCCTGTTCCGCGGCGTTCTGCTGCCGGTGGTGGGCCGTCGCTGGGGCGGCCCGGCCGCGGTGGTGGCCAGCGCCGCCATCTTCGCGGTGGCCCACCTCAGCCTCTCGGAGCTGGCGCCGCTGTTCGTGCTGGGCCTCGGCCTGGGCTGGCTGCGCTGGCGCCATGGCCGCCTCGCCAGCTGTGCCCTGATGCACGGCCTGTGGAACGGCCTGACTTTCGCGAATCTTCTGCTTCTCGGCCTCTGAGGCGCTTGCTGCCCGCCGCCGCGGGTGGTTCACTTGCGCAGTGCTCGCCCCCTCCCTTGGTCGCCTCCGTCTCCCTCGCGAGTGAACCTCGGCGGGCCCAGGGTTCCCCCGGCCGCCGCCCGCTCCGCATGATCCGCGGCTCCCTCTCGGCCCGCAAGGTCGAGCGCCGCGCCCCGCTCCTGGCCGGCCTCCACCGCGTCGCCACCGGCACCCTCGCCGGCCTGGGCCTCGCCATGCTCGGCCTGAGCGCGCTCACCGTCCACTGGGAAGGACGCTGGGCCCGCAGCTTCGCCGAACTGGAGGCGTCCAAGACCCTGGAGCACCGCCTGCAGGAATCCTCCGCCCTGCTCGAGCAGCACCACCTCGGGGCGATCCGCCGCCCCGGTCAGCTCGTGCCCACCAGCAGCGAGCGGCTGATCCACATCAGCGAGCCGGACCCCGCTCCGGCCCCCGCCGCCCCAGCCATCCTCGCCGACCTCCGCAGCGGACAGTTCCCATCCGGCTACTGATGGGCAAGCGACCCTTCACTCAGCGCCACACCCCCGGCGGTTCGAACCGCCGGCCGGCCCGGCCCGAGACGACCCGCTCCCTCCCCGGCCGTCGCAGCTCCGGCCGTTCCCGCCATGGCGTGGTGCCGCTGGAGCAGCCGCCCAAGGGAAGGATCCTGCTCGTCTATTTCCTTCTCTGCCTCGGCCTGGGCGGTCTGGGCCTGCGGCTGGCCTGGCTGCAGGTGGTCGACGGCCAGCGGCTCCAGGCCAAGGCCCGGGCCATCCAGACCCAGTCCATCGCACCGCTGGGCAAGCGGCGCAGCATCGTCGACCGCAACGGACGGCTGGTGGCCCTCGACGAGGAGCGCTTCACCCTGTGGGCCCATCCCCGCTACTTCAGCTTTCCGGGCGACGATCCCCAGAGCCTGCGGCGCCCCGGCGAGGTGGCCGGCAAACTGGCCGCCGTGCTGGCCATCCCCGAGACCCGGCTGCTGGAGACCATGGGGAGCCGCCGCAGCGGCGTGAAGCTCGCCACCAACCTCGACCCCGAGACCGCCAAGCGGGTCCGCGAACTGGGCATCAGCGGGATCGACCTGGAGGCCTACCCCCAGCGGATCTATCCCCAGGGTTCCCTCTTCGCCAACGTGGTGGGCTTCCTCAACCTGGAGCGGAAGCCCCAGGCCGGACTCGAGCAGAGCCGCCACGGGGATCTGCAGCGCCAGGAGAGCACCCTCACGATGCGCCGCGGCGCCGACGGCACACCCCTGCCGGAGGGCATCGAGGCCGGATCCCTCTACGACGACGACCTGCGGCTGCAGCTCACCCTCGACGCGCGGCTGCAGGAGGTGGCCCAGCAGGCCCTGGTGCGCCAGGTGAAGCAGTGGAACGCCAAGCGCGGAGCGGCGCTGGTGATCGACGCCCGCAACGGCGAGATGCTCGCCCTCGCCTCCACCCCCACCTACGACCCCAACCAGTTCTGGAAGTTCGATCCCGGGCTGTTCCGGGAATGGTCGGTGCAGGATCTCTACGAGCCCGGCTCCACCTTCAAGCCCATCAACCTGGCCATCGCCCTGCAGGAGAAGGCGATCCGGCCGGACGGCAAGGTCAACGACGTGGGCCAGCTCAGCATCGGCGGCTGGCCGATCTTCAACGCCGACCGCGGCGCCAACGGCATCATCGACTTCCCCACCGTGCTGCAGGTCTCCAGCAACGTGGGGATGGTGCAGGCGATGCGGAACGTCAAGCCTTCGGTGTTCTGGCAGTGGCTGCACCGGATCGGCATCGACGAGGTGCCCGACACCGACCTGCCGGGTGCGGTGGCGGGCCAGCTCAAGGACCGGGACACCTTCACCGGCAGCCCGATCGAGCCGGCGGTGGCGGCCTTCGGTCAGGGCCTCTCCCTCACCCCCCTGAAGGTGCTCCAGCTCCACGCGATGCTCGCCAACGGCGGACGCCTGGTGAGTCCCCACATCACCCGGGGCCTCCGCTACGGCGATGCCGTGGCGGGCAGCCCCAGCGGAGGCGGCGTGCAGATGCTCGATGCCGGTGTCACCCGCACGGTGGTGGACTGGATGGAGACCGTGGTGGAGAACGGCACCGGCAAGGGGATGAAGATCCCCGGCTATCGGATCGGCGGCAAGACCGGCACCGCCCAGAAGGCCCGCAACGGGGTGTACATCCCCGGTGCCCGCATCACCAGCTTCGTGGCCACCCTGCCGGTGGAGGATCCGCGCTACGTGGTGCTGGTGGTGCTCGACGAACCCCAGGGGGGCAATGCCTATGGCTCCACCTCGGCGCTGCCGGTGGCACGGCAGATCGTCGAGGCCCTGCTGGTGATCGAGAAGATCCCCCCCAGCAAGCCCGCCGAGCTGGCCAGTGCCGGCGCCCGGAAGGACTGAACCCGTCTCCGCTGTGGGGATTCCCACAAGGCGGCTCCGGAGCTCCGGCGGGATCTGGCTAGCGTTCCGCTGTTGAACGATTCGCCGGGACCGTCGCGACCGTATGGCCAACCTGCTCGACCAACTCGCCGCCATGACCGTCGTGGTGGCCGACACCGGCGACATCGACGCGATCCGTCAGTTCACCCCGCGCGACGCCACCACCAACCCGTCCCTGATCCTGGCGGCCACCCAGATGCCCGCCTACCAGGAGCTGATCGACCGATCGCTGCGGGAATCGCGCCAGGTGATCGGCCCCGATGCCCCCGCCGAGGACGTGGTGAGCGAGGCCCTCGACGAGATCAGCGTCACCTTCGGCAAGGAGATCCTCAAGATCGTGCCGGGCCGCGTCTCCACCGAGGTGGACGCCCGCCTCAGCTACGACACCGAGGCCTCGATCGAGAAGGCCCGCAAGCTGGTCCGCCTCTACAACGAGGCGGGCGTCGGCAACGAGCGCGTGCTGATCAAGCTGGCCTCCACCTGGGAAGGCATCCGCGCCGCCGAACAGCTGGAGAAGGAGGGGATCCACTGCAACCTCACCCTGCTCTTCGGCTTCGGCCAGGCGGTGGCCGCCGCCGAGGCGGGCGCCACCCTCATCTCCCCCTTCGTGGGGCGCATCCTCGACTGGTACAAGAAGGCCACCGGCCGTGACCACTTCCCCGGTCCCGAGGATCCGGGCGTGCAGTCGGTCACCCGGATCTACAACTACTTCAAGACCCACGGGTACGACACCGAGGTGATGGGGGCGAGCTTCCGCAACATCGAGCAGATCATCGAACTGGCCGGCTGCGACCTGCTCACCATCTCCCCCAAGCTGATGGACCAGCTGCGCAGCACCGAGGCCGACCTGCCCCGCAAGCTGGATCCCGCCGCCCCCGGTCCCAGCGAGGACCGCTTCCACGTGGACAAGGACACCTTCGACCGGATGCTGGCGGAGGACCGGATGGCCAGCGAGAAGCTCGACGAGGGCATCCGCGGCTTCTCCAAGGCGATCGAGACCCTCGAGGCCCAGCTGGCCCACCGGCTGGCGGTGCTGGAGGGGGCTGCCGCCTTCACCCATGCCGTGCAGGAGATCTTCCTGCTCAACGACCTCGACGGCGACGGCTGCATCACCCGCGAGGAGTGGGTGGGCAGCGATGCGGTGTTCGACGCCCTCGACACCGACCACGACGGTCGGCTGGCGCCGGAGGACGTCCGTGGCGGTCTCGGGGCGCCGCTGGCCATCGCCGGCTGATCGCCCTGGCGGGAACGACGCCGCCGTTTCTTCACCGGCTCTTCAACTCCATGGCCGAGAATGGCCCGATGGATCGCATCCCTGCGTCGTGAATGCCCTCGACACCATGCGGAGCCTGGCCGACCGGGGAGAGGTGCTCACGCTGGAGGCGGGCTCGGTCATCTTCCACGCCGGCGAGCCCGGCGACTGCATGTACGGACTCCTGAACGGGACCGTGCAGCTCAGCTGGAACGGTGACACCGGCCACGAGACCATCGAGGCCGGCGATGTGTTCGGCGCCGGCGCCCTGGTCACCCCCGATCACCGCCGCTTCGGCGAGGCCCGCGCCATGACCGACTGCGAACTGCTGGTGATGAACCGCGAGAAATTCCTCTTCGCCGTCCAGGAAACCCCCCTCTTCGCCATTCAGCTGCTGGCTTCGATCGATCAGCGCCTGCGGCAGCTGAAGGACTGCCTGCGGACCTGACTCAGCCCTGCCGCAGCGTCAGGCGGCGGATCGCCCGCTGGGCGATGTCGCCGTAGCCCATCTCCCCGGAGAGGATCTGGGCGATCCGTCGTGGCGCGGTGGGCCGCTTGATGCCCAGCTGATAGCCCACCCGTGGCAGCCGGTAGAACACCTGGGCGATGCGGCGGCCCCAGGCCATCGATTCGCCCCAGTCGCGGCGCATCGTCCGGCTGTAGCCGGCCAGGGCGCCGCCCTCCCCCGCCAGCCAGCGGTCCAGGGCCTCGCCGGCGTGGTGGCCGCTCATCAGCGACGGGCGCAGGCCCTCGGCCAGGAAGGGATCGCAGAGGGAGGCGGCATCCCCCGCCACCACCACTCCGTCGCCATCGAGGCGGTGATGGCCGTTCCAGAGCCGCAGCCGGCCGGAGCGCCGCAGGCCCGCGGCGGGGTCGAGGCCGAGGCTGGGCAGCAGCTGCGCCAGCACCGCGTCGGCATCGGCCGCCTGCCGGCCCACGAAGGTGCCGACCCCGATGCTGTAGCCCCCCAGGCGGGGAAAGCACCAGCAGAAGCCGTGATGCACCAGACCGAATTCGAAGCGGGCCGTCGCCGCACACTCCACCGGCGCCTCCACCTCCAGCGACACCGTCTCGGCGAAGCGGGGACGGGGCGGTCCGAGCCCCAGGGCGGAGGCGAAGGGAGAGCCGGAACCATCGGCGATCACCAGGGCCGCAGACTCCACCCGAGCGCCGTCCGCCAGCCGCAGCTGCCAGAGGCGACCGGAGCGCCGCACCTCCTCGACGCGGTGTCCGGCCATCAGGCGGGCACCGGCCTCGACGGCCCTCTCCCGCAGGAAGCCATCGAGCACCGAGCGCCGCACGATCCAGAAGGGGGCCTCGCCGGGCAGCTCGGCGGTGACGGGATCGTCGAGGCACCAGGTGAACCGCACCCGCCGGATCACCCCGTCGACGGCGGGACGGAGGTCGAAGGGGAACCAGCGCTGCACGGAGGAGGCCATGCCGCCGCCGCAGGGTTTGCCGGCCTCACCGCTCTGCCGCGCCTCCAGAAGGATCACGCGCCGGCCGCGGCGGGCCAGGTGGAAGGCGGCCGTGGCACCGGCGGGTCCGGCGCCGACGACGAGAACCTCGGCGTCGCTCAAACCTTCAGGATCTCGCTCTCCTTCTCACCGAGGTGACGGTCGATCTCGGCGATGAACCGGTCGGTGAGCTTCTGGACCTTCTGCTGTTCGTCGCGGGACTGGTCCTCGGAGAGTTCGGCCTCCTTCTCCTGCTTCTTGATGCGGTCGATGGCTTCGCGGCGGATGTTGCGCAGCGCCACCTTGCCCTCCTCGGCATAGCGGGAGGCCACCTTGCACAACTCCCTGCGACGGTCCTCGGTGAGGGGAGGGATGTTGATGCGGATCACCTTGCCGTCGTTGTTCGGAGTGAGACCCAGGTCACTCATGGCGATCGCCTTCTCGATCAGCGCCACCGAGCCGGCGTCGAAGGGCTGGATCTGGATGGTCTGGGAATCGGGCGTGGAGAGGCTGGCCAGCGACTTGAGGGGGGTCTCCGCGCCGTAGTACTCCACCGTGAGCTTGTCGAGCAGGGAGGGATTGGCCCTGCCGGTGCGGATCGTGTTGAAGTTGCGCTGGGTCGCTTCGACCGACTTGCGCATGCTGGCTTCCAGGTCCATGGGCGGAGGTGTGGGAGGGAGGAGAAGGGGAGGGCTCAGGAAGCCGGGACGATGCGGGTTCCGATCGGTTCACCCGCCACGGCCCGGCCGATGTTGCCGGAGCCGAACAGATCGAACACCACGATGGGAATGGCGTTGTCCTTGCAGAGGGCGATGGCGGTGCTGTCCATCACCTCCAGTTCGCCGCTGAGCACCTCGAGGAATGTCAGATGGTCGTAGCGCACCGCGTCGGGATGCTTGGCGGGGTCCTTGTCGTAGACGCCGTCCACCTTGGTGGCCTTGAAGACGACGTCGGCGTTGATCTCGGCCGCCCG
>CAZVPB010000007.1:3804-24500 GCA_964628165.1 uncultured Cyanobium sp. | reverse complement strand
GGATGTAGAGGTCGACGGGGATGAGCTTGTCCACGCCCCGCACCGCCGTGGTGGAATCGGCGGAGAACATGCCGCCGGTGATCGTGCAGGCTCCCATGGCGATCACGTACTTCGGTTCGGGCATCTGCTCGTAGAGCCGCACCAGGGCGGGCGCCATCTTCATCGTGATGGTGCCGGCGGTGATCAGCAGGTCGGCCTGGCGGGGGCTGGAGCGGGGCACCAGACCGAAGCGGTCGAAGTCGAAGCGGGAGCCGATCAGGGCGGCGAACTCGATGAAGCAGCAGGCGGTGCCGTAGAGCAGCGGCCAGAGGCTGCTGAGGCGGGCCCAGTTGTGGAGATCGTCGAGACTGGTGAGGATCACGTTCTCGGAGAGATCCGAGGTGACCGTCGGGGCGCCGGAGGGGGAGCAGGTGGCGGCCCGCAGGTCCCGCAGGGTGGCCGCGGAGGGGGATTCGGAGGAGGGCGTGAGGGTCATGGCGTCGGGTGGGAAGATCAGCTCCACTCGAGGGCGCCCTTGCGCCAGGCGTAGGCCAGGGCCACCACGAGGATGGCGATGAACACGAGGGCTTCGATGAAGGCCAGCAGCCCGAGCCGGTGGAAGGCCACGGCCCAGGGATAGAGGAACACGGTCTCGACGTCGAAGACGACGAAGACCAGCGCGAACATGTAGTAGCGGATGTTGAACTGGATCCAGGCGCCGCCGATCGGCTCCATGCCGGACTCATAGGTGAGCTGCCGCTCGCCGGCACGGCTCTTGGGCGCCAGCAACTTGTTGGCCACCAGCGCCAGGGCGGGCACGGCGGCGGAGATCACCAGAAATCCCAGAAAGGCGTCGTAGCCGGGGAGAACGAACATCGACGATGCCGCGGTGCGGCGCAGTCTGGCACCCGCGACCAGGATCCGACGTCGGGCCCGTCGATAGAGTCCAGGCGCCCCGCCGGCTCCGGGATGAGCGAAGAACACCCCAGCGGCGCCGAAGCGCCCGCCGAGACGACCGTCGAGCCCGCACCGGACACCTCCACTGTGGTCGAGGGTCCTCAGGCCACAGCGCCGGAAGCCGCGAGCGCACCCGCCGACGATCCGGCCGAGCACCGGTTCGAGTGCCGCAGCTGCGGCTACGTGTACGACCCGGCCGAGGGGGTCAAGAAGCTCGGCATCGAGCCCGGCACTCCCTTCGCCGACCTCGATCCGGTCGCCTTCCGCTGCCCGGTGTGCCGCAGCCGCGTTCCCGCCTTCCGCGACATCGGCCCCCGAAGCAAGCCGAGCGGCTTCGAGGAGAACCTCAACTACGGCTTCGGCGTGAACCGGCTGACGCCGGGGCAGAAGAACGTGCTCATCTTCGGCGGCTTCGCCCTCGCCATCGCCTTCTTCCTCTCCCTCTACTCCCTGCGCTGATGAACGCCGTCTCCCCGCTCCCCTCCCCCATGCCGCGGCGGTGGCTGCGGGGCATCACCTCGCTGCTCGTGGCGGTGGCGCTGGGCCTGGGCCTGGGCGGCTGTGTCACCACCGGCCTGCCCCTGGCGGAGGCCAGCCCCTGGCAGCCGGTGGCGCTCGACACCACTTCCAATCCTCTGGCGGTGGCCTTCACCGATGACCGCCACGGCTTCCTGGTGGGCAGCAACCGGCTCATCCTCGAGACCGAGGACGGTGGCGCCAGCTGGGAGCAGCGCAGCCTGGAGCTGCCGGCCGAGGAGAATTTCCGCCTGATCAGCGTCGACTTCGACGGCGACGAGGGCTGGATCGCCGGCCAGCCGGGCCTGATGCTCCACAGCACCGACGGCGGCGCCAGCTGGACGCGGCTGTTCCTCGACACCAAGCTGCCGGGGGAGCCCTACCTGATCACCGCGCTGGGCCCGAAGAAGGCCGAGCTGGCCACCAACGTCGGCGCGATCTACCGCACCAGCGACGCCGGCGCCAGCTGGCAGGCGCTGGTGAGCGATGCGGCCGGAGCGGTGCGCGACCTGCGTCGCGGTCCCGATGGCCGCTACGTGAGCGTGAGCAGCCTCGGCAACTTCTTCGCCACCTGGGCGCCGGGCCAGCCCACCTGGGAGGCCCACCAGCGCATGAGCAGCCAGCGGCTGCAGGCGATGGGCTTCCAGCCCGGCGGGAGCCTGTGGATGGTGGCCCGCGGCGCCCAGATCCGCTTCAACGACGACCCGGCCGACGTGGAGGCCTGGGGCGAGGCGATCATCCCGATCACCAACGGCTACGGCTACCTCGACATGGCCTGGGATCCCCAGGGGCGGCTCTGGAGCGGCGGCGGCAGCGGCACCCTGCTGGTGAGCGAGGACGGCGGCAGCAGCTGGCTCAAGGACCCGGTGGGGGCCAAGGAGGGCACCAACTTCACCCGCCTGGTCTTCCCGTCCAAGGACAAGGGTTTCGCCCTGGGCGAGCGGGGGCACCTGCTGCGCTGGGTGGGCTGAGACAAGCCCGCCCGTCTCTGCGTCCCTCTGTAACCAAGCCCGGCGCCCAGGGCGTCTTGGCGCCCCCTGCCTCCTAGGATCGGCGACGCTGAACGCTTGCTGCCATGGCTGCCGGCTCCACCGGGGAACGTCCGTTCTTCGAGATCATCACGAGCATCCGCTACTGGGTCATCCACGCGGTCACGCTCCCTGCCATCTTTCTGGCGGGCTTCCTTTTCGTGTCGACGGGCCTGGCCTACGACGCCTTCGGCACGCCCCGTCCTGACGCCTACTTCCAGCCGAGCGAGAGCAAGGCCCCGGTGGTGAGCCAGCGCTACGAGGGCAAGAGCCAGCTCGACCTGCGCACGCAATAAGTCATGACCCAGTCCCCCTCCGCTTCCACCACGCCGCGCAACTACCCGATCTTCACGGTGCGCTGGCTTGCCGTGCATGCCCTGGGAATCCCCACGGTGTTCTTCCTGGGTGCCCTGGCCGCCATGCAGTTCATCCGCCGCTGATCGATCCCATGGGCCTGCAACGCAATCCGAATCCGAACAACCTGCCGGTGGAGCTGAACCGCACCAGCCTCTACCTGGGGCTGCTGCTGATCTTCGTCACCGGCGTGCTCTTCACCAGCTACTTCTTCAACTGATCCGGGAGGTTTCACGATGAGCAGCAAGAAAATGACCATGCCGGACGGTCGCATCCCCGACCGTCTGCCGGACGGCCGCCCGGCGGTGGCATGGAAGAGCCGCTGGACCGAGGGCGCCCTGCCGCTGTGGATGGTGGCCACCGCCGGAGGCATGGCCGTGATCTTCGTGGTGGGCCTGTTCTTCTATGGCGCCTACGTGGGCGTGGGCTCGGCCTGAACGAACCGCCGGCATTCAGTGATCCCGACAGCCCCCGGCAGGGGGCTTTTCGTTGGCGCGAACTGCCGCCGGATGCGGACCTCCGCCGGGGGATCTCTTGGAGGAGCAGCCGGATGGGATGGCACCACCACCCCTTCACAATCCGTTACGTCATGATGAGGGGACGTTATCGCTGAGCCCATGACCGTCGCCCCCAGCCGTCCTTCCGGTTCCGCCAACGTCGCCGATGCAGCGCAGGGCCGGGGCTATGACCGGGCCGACTGGGCCAGTTCCTACCGCAACGTCGGCCTGGAACTGCGCGAGGAGCCCGTGGCCGCCGCCCGTGGCACGATCCCCGCCGAACTGAGCGGCACCCTCTACCGCAACGGCCCCGGCCGGCTCGAGCGCGGCGGCCACTGGGTGCATCACCCCTTCGACGGCGACGGCATGATCACCGCCCTGCGCTTCGAGGGCGGCAGAGCCACCCTGGCCAACCGCTTCGTGCGCACCGAGGGCTGGTGCGCCGAGGAGGAGGCCGGCCGCTGGCTCTACCGCGGTGTCTTCGGCAGCCAGAAGCCCGGCGGGCCGCTGGCGAATGCCTTCGACCTGCGCATGAAGAACATCGCCAACACCCACGTGGTGCGGCTCGGCGACGATCTGCTCGCTCTCTGGGAGGCCAGCTCCCCCCATGCCCTCGATCCCGACAGCCTCGAGACCCGCGGCATCACCCTGCTGAACGGCGTGCTCAAGCCGAACGAGGCCTTCAGCGCCCACCCCCGCTTCGATCCGGGCCACCACGGCGCCCCCCGCATGGTCACCTTCGGCGTCACCACCGGGCCCCGCAGCACCGTGCGGCTGATGGAGTTCGCCACCGAGGGGCCCGAGGCCGGCCGCCTGCTCGCCGAGCGCCGCGACGCGTTCGCCGGCTTCGCCTTCCTGCACGACTTCGCCATCACCCCCCGCTGGGCGGTGTTCCTGCGCAACGCCATGAGCTTCAACCCCCTGCCCTACGTGCTGGGGCTCAAGGGGGCGGCCCAGTGCCTCGCCTCGAAGCCCGGCGAGGCCGGTGAGTTCTGGCTCATCCCCCGCCCCGGCGCCGGCGACACCGACGGAAGCGGCAGCGGCGTGCCGGTGCGCATCCCGGCCCCCCCCGGCTTCGTGTTCCATCACCTCAACGCCTTCGAGAACGAGGCCACCGGCGAGGTGGTGGTGGACTCGATCGTCTACGACGACTTTCCCTCGGTGGGCCCCGGCACCGACTTCCGCGAGGTGGACTTCGACGCCATCCCCGCCGGCCGGCTCTGGCGCTTCCACCTCGATCCGGTCTCCGGCGGCAGCCGCAGTGAGGTGCTCGAGGAGCGCACCTGCGAGTTCGCCATGGTCAACCCCGCCCGGGTGGGCCGGCCGGCCCGCTACGCCTGGATGGCGGTGGCCGAGCGCGAGCGCGGCAACGACCCCCTGCAGGCGATCGAGAAGATCGACCTGGACAGCGGCGAACCGAGGGTGTGGAGCGCCGCGCCGCGCGGCTTCGTGAGCGAGCCGGTGATGGTGCCGCGGCCCGGTGGCGCCTCCGAGGACGACGGCTGGGTGCTGGTGCTGGTGTGGAACGGCGCCCGCTGCGCCAGCGATCTGGTGATCCTCGATGCCGCCTCCATGGCCGAGGTGGCCGTGCTCCCACTGCCCCTGGCGGTTCCCCACGGCCTCCACGGCAGCTGGGTGGCCGCCTGAGCGAGCCTGGCCCTCAGTGGCCGCTGCCCCGATGCCCTGGTTCGTCAAGACCGAGACCTTCCTGGTTCCCCACGAACAGGCGAAACCCCACCTGGCGGCCCACCGGGCCTGGGTGGAACGGCTCCGCTCCGAGGGCGTCAGGATCTGCAGCGGCTACCTGGTGGACGGCGAGGGCCGTCCGGGCGGCGGCGGGCTCCTGCTGCTGGAGGCCGCCGACCACCGCTCCGCCGAGGCGCTCATCCGCCAGGATCCGATGATCACCAGCGGCAGTGTGGACTGGCGGCTGCAGGGCTGGATCGCCGCGGTCGGTGATCTCGCCACCGATCAGTGCAGCGCTCAGGCCGGCGCCGGTCCAGCCTGATCCGCCAGCAGCGCCCGCAGGCGCGGTTCCAGGAGCGCGAAGGCGCGGCCGCGGTGGCCGACGAGGCCCTTGAGGTTCTTGTCCATCTCGGCGTAGGTGAGGCCGGTCTCCGGCACCAGGAACACCGGGTCGTAGCCGAAGCCTCCCCTGCCGCGGGGCTCCCGCAGGATCACCCCCGGGCAGTGGCCCTCCACCTCGAGCCGCACGCTGCCGGCCGGATCCGCCACCGCCAGCGCCGCCGTGAAGCGGGCCGAACGATCTTCCGGCTGCCCGGCCGCCACCCTCTCCCGGTTCGCTGCCGCCAGTTCCCGCAGCAGCCGCGCGATCCGCGCCGCGTCATCGGCGCCGTAGCGGGCCGAGAACACCCCCGGGGCGCCGTCGAGGGCCGTCACCGCCAGGCCCGAGTCGTCCGCCAGGGCCCATCGGCCCGTGGTCCGCGCCACCGCCACGGCCTTGATCCGCGCGTTCTCGGCGAAGGTCGTGCCGGTCTCCTCCACCTCCAGCCCCTCTGGCTGGGGTCCCACGTCCAGTGGCAGTCCGGCCAGGAGATGGGCGAACTCCCGCACCTTGCCGGCGTTGCCGCTGGCGATCACCAGCGGCGTGGTGCGCCCTTCGCCGCTCATGCCGTCTCGGCGTAGTGCCGCGCCCAGGCCAGCACCTCCGCCACCCGCGCCGCGTCGGGTGCCTCGCAGTAGAGGCGCAGCAGGGGCTCGGTGCCGGAGAAGCGCAGCATCAGCCAGTGGCCCGGCCCAAGCCGCAGCTTCACCCCGTCGGTGGTGATCACCTGCCGCACCGGCTCGCCGGCCACCTGCCCCGGCGGCTCCGCCGCCAGACGCTGCTCCAGCCGCCTGCGGCTGTCCATGTCCTGCAGCCGCAGGTCGAGGCGGTCGTAATGGCCGGCGGTGCCGCAGCGGCGCTCCAGGACCTCCAGCCTGGCTCCGAGGGGCAGTCCGCCCTCCACCAGCGCCTCCAGCAGCAGCAGGGCGGCGAAGAGGGCGTCCCGCTCCGGCAGATGGAGGCCGAAGCCCACTCCGCCCGATTCCTCACCCCCCACCAGCACCTCGCCCGCGAGCATCTCGGCGGCGATGTACTTGAAGCCCACCGGCTTCTCCAGCACCGGCCGGCCCAGGTCCTCCGCCACCCGGCTCATCAGGTCGGAGCCGCTCACCGTCTTGATCACTCGGCCGGGCAGGTTCCGCGCCCTGCCGAGATGGTCGATCAGCAGGGGCATGAGCAGCTGGGTGCTGCAGAAGCGGCCGTTCTCGTCCACCGCCGCGATGCGGTCGCCGTCGCCGTCGAAGACGATCCCCACCGCCGGCCGGCCGGCCTCCACCGACTGCCGCACCGCCGCGATCAGCGGCTGCACGTAGGGCTCCAGGGGCTCGGGGGGGTTGCCGCCGAAGAGCGGATCCCGCTGGGATCGGATCTCCCTCACGGTGCCGTCGGCCAACGCCTCCTCCCCCAGCAGGGCACTCAGCCCGCCCGCCGCCGAGCCGTGCATCGGATCCACGATCAGCCTCAGCCCCATCCGCGCCAGGCCGGCCGCCAGGGCGGCGGTGTCCACCTTCGCCCGCAGGCCCGCCAGGTAGGTGCCCATCGCGTCGAAGCGGGCCGTGGCGGCCTGAATCGGCACGGTGATGCCGCCGGCCGCCAGGCGCCGCTCCACCCGGGCGGTGAAGTCCTCCTCCACCGAGCCGCCGAAGGGGCCCTTGATCTTCAGCCCCAGCCATTCGGGGGGGTTGTGGCTGGCGGTGATCACCAACGCCCCCAGGGCCCCGCGCTCCACCACCGCCCAGCTGCAGGCCGGCGTCGGCACCGGCGCATCCGCGAGCAACGGCTCCAGGTCCGCGCCCCGCACCGCCGCCGCGATCGCCTCCGCCAGCTCCGGCGCCAGGAAGCGGCGGTCGTAGCCGAGCACCACCTCGCGGCTGCGAAGGCCCTCCGGAGCGCTGGCGGCCAGCTCCCGGGCCGCGGCCGCCGCCACCGGCAGCAGCCGTTCCACGGTGATGTCCACGCCGAGGATGCCGCGCCAGCCATCGGTGCCGAAGCGGATCGGACTGGCCTCCAGGGGCAGGGGCGCAGAGGCCATGGCAGGGGGGAGAGGCCGGCAGGTGTGGTTGGGTCGTAGCAGGCGGGGCACCCCCGCCGGCGCGGCGGAGTGCCGGCCCGGAGGCAGGCCACCGCCGCCCCTAGCCTGGGCCCATGCCGCCAGCTCCCCTCAACGACCGCCTGCTGCGCAGCTGGCTGCGATGCCGCCGCCGCGCCTGGCTCGACCGCCACGGTCCATCCCGGGAAAGGCTGTGGAGCGCCCACCGGGCCCTCGCCCTGCACGACCAGGTGCTCAGCTTCGAGAGCCTGGTGCCGCAGCGGCCCGGCCGCGGCGAGGCGGCCTGCGCCGGCGGCGCCGCCGGCGTGGTGGGTCTGCGCCTGCGGGGCACCGGCCCGGCCGGCCTCGCCGTCGAGGCCCATCCCAGCCTGCTGGAGCGGATCGAGGGCGGCAGCCGCTGGGGCGCCCACCGCTACCGCCCCGTGCTGGCCCGCCAGGGCCGCCGCACCACCCGCGAGCACCGGCTGATGCTGGCCCTGTGGGGCAGGCTGCTGGCGGAGCATCAGGCGGCACCGGTGCCGCAGGGCCTCGTGGTGGCGGGCCGTGGCCGCGCCCTGGAGCGGCAGCGGCTGCCCCTGGGCGGCGGCCTGCAGCGGCAGCTCGACAGCTCCCTGCAGCGGCTGGCGGAGGACCTGCGCCGTCCCGGGCCGCCGCCCCTGGTGAACGACCGGCGCAAGTGCACCCTCTGCTCCTGGCGCGGAATCTGCGATGCGGAGGCGGCGGAGGCCGGCCACCTCGGCGAGGTGAGCGGCATCGGCGGCAAGCGCCGCGAGCTTCTGCTCGACCTGGGCATCACCGACCTGCACGGCCTCGCCGCCGCCGATCCCGAGCGACTGGCGGAGCAGCTCGGCGCCCACGGCGAGCAGCACGCCGAGGCGGCATCGCGCCTCGTGGCCCAGGCCCGTGTCCAGGCGGAGGGCCGTCCCCGTCGCCTGCTGGACGGGCCGGCCCTGCCGGAACTGGCGGCGGCGCCAGGGGTGCTCGTCTACGACATCGAGTCGGATCCCGACAGCCGCGACGACTTTCTCCACGGCGTGCTGCATCTGGAGCGCCGGCCCGACGGCAGCTGGCCGACGGCGGCGGCAGGCCAGGGCCGTTACCGCCCGCTGCTGGCCCTGCAGGAACACGGCGAGGCGCGCCTCTGGAGCCGCCTGCGGCGGCTGCTCGAGGGCCGCCCCGACTGGCCGCTGCTCCACTACGGCGAAACCGAGGCGCTGGCGCTGCTGCGGCTGGCGCAGCGGCAGGGGGCCCCCGAGTCCGAATGTCAGCGGCTGCGGCGGCGGATGGTGGACGTGCACGCGCGGCTGCGGCGCCACTGGCTGGTGCCGGTGAACGGCTACGGCCTCAAGCCCGTCGCCACCTGGCTGGGGTTCCGCTGGAGCCAGAAGGGGGTGGACGGGGCCCGCTGCCTGCTCTGGTGGCGTCAGTGGCGCCGCCGCCATGACCGCCAGGCCCTGGCGCGGATCTTCCGCTACAACCACGACGATGCCCTGGCCACCTGGGCCGTGGCCCGGTGGCTGCTCGATCAGGAGGCCGCCCCGCCGCCGGCACCCACCGGCGGTGCCACGAAGGCCTCCGGCAGCGACGGTTCGAGTTCCATCCCGGGCTGATCGGCCGGCAGCAGGGCGGTGCTGTCCAGAGCGGCACGACGCACCAGGGCCAGCCCCACCACCAGACCCCCGGCACCGGTGTGCTCCGCCGGCAGCGCCAGCGCACTGGTGACCGTGCCGGCCCGTTCGTCGGCGGCGGTGCGCAGCGCGGTGCCGACGGCGGGGAGGGCCGCCGGATCGCCGCCGCCAGGATCCATCAGCCGCCAGCGGCGCAGCTGCTGCTTCACGCCGTCGTAGGTGGCGAGGCGGGCCAGGGTCTCCTGGCCCACGTAGCAGCCCTTGGCCAGGCTGACGCGGGGGGCCAGACCCAGTTCGAAGGGATTGACGGCATCGCCGATCTCCCCCGGCGCGGCGGGACGGCCGGAGCGGATCCTCAGGAGCTCGAGCTCCCAGGGGGCCAGGGGGGTGCGTCCGTCCAGCCCGGGGGGCAGCGGCGCCGCCCCGCTCCGGACCAGCCGCTGCCCCAGCCACCAGCCCTCCCCGTCCTCCAGCGGCCGCCAGCGGGCCTGCTCTTCCGCCGCGGCCGCGAAGGGATCGCCACCGGCCACGGCGGCGGTCTCCACCGCCGGCCGCAGCTCCCCCAGCCGCACGTCGTCGGCGGGGAACAGCACCCGGTCGAGGGCGGACCGCACCGCCGCGGCGTCGCCGGCGGTGATCACCAGCCAGGCGCCGCCCTCCTCCACCAGCACCTCCGCCAGCGCCAGCAGCCGCCCGGTGGGGGTGAGACAGCAGGTGGAGACCCAGGCGCCCGGGGGCCGCGCCTGCAGGTCCTGGCTGGTCTGGCCGTGCAGGAACCGCAGGGTGTCGGGACCCTCCAGGCGCAGCATCTGCACGGGCCGGTCGGCCCGTGCAGATGCGGAGGGCTGCCACATCCAGGGATCGAAGCCGGCCATCACTGTGCCGCGACCGGATCCCGCCAGGCCGCCGCCACCTCGTCGATGCCGAAGAGGCTGCGCAGCTCCAGCCCGGCGCCGCTGAGCGTCTCCTGCCCCCCCTCGCGCCGGTCCACGATCGCCGCCACCCGGTCCACCAGGAAGCCGGCCTCCCGCAGCCGCTCCACCGCCAGCAGAGCCGAACCGCCGGAGGTCACCACGTCCTCCAGCACCGTCACCCGGCTGCCCGCCCCGGGCGCCGGTCCCTCCAGCCAGGCCCCGGTGCCGTGCCCCTTCGCCTGCTTGCGCACGATCAGGGCATCGAGGGGGCGCCCCGCCAGGGTCGCCCGCATCGCCACGGCGCTCACCAGGGGATCGGCGCCGAGGGTGAGGCCGGCCACGGCCACCGCCTCCTCCTCGACCAGCTCGAGCAGCAGCTCGCCGATCAGCACCAGCCCCTGCCCGCTGAGGCTCACCGGCTTGCAGTTCACGTAGTGCCGGCTGTGGCGGCCCGAGGCGAGGGTGAAGCTGCCGCGGCGGTAGGCCCGCTCGGCCAGGAGGGAGAGCAGGGCCTCCCGCTCGAGTCGATGGGCAAGGGTTGTGGTGGACATGGAGAGGCGTTGGGCGAGCTGGTGAGCAACGAGGGGGGCCGCTAGCCTGCAAAAGGAAGGCAGCAGCACAGCCATGTCACAGCCGATCCTGGCAGCCGCCCTGGCCGGAGCCGTGCTGACGGCCACCGGCATCGCCCTCGCCCCCGCCGCCGATGCCCAGACGGGGCAGGTGATCTGCACCACCAGCCTGGAGGTGCCGACCGGCTCCGACGGCCCCGTGGAAGTGACCCGCTGCGGCGAGCTGCGCACCGTGCCCGAGCTGATGCGGCGGCGGTACTTCAGCTACCGCGCCCCGTACGCCCGCGGCATCGGTCTGACCCACCAGGTCACCGACATCCTCGGCATCGCCATGGGCGGCGGTGACGGCACCAAGGTGATGGGCCTGGGTTTCCCCGACCAGGCGATCACCTGGGACGGCACCGCGGTGCAGAACACCACCGAAGTGCTGCTCGAGCTGCAGAACGATCCCCTGCTGCGCCGCACCGCCGATCTGCCCACCTGCTTCAGCGGCAGCCTGGCCGGCACCCCCTGCGGCGCCAGCCCGGCCGAGCCGGTCGCCGAGGCGAACTGGCTGGAGCCCGTGCGCGGGCTCTGGTGAGTCCGGCACGGCCGGGGGTCTAGCAATCTGGTGAATGCAGCGGACTCATAATCCGCCTTAGGCGAGTTCGATCCTCGCGACCCCCATTTCCCCGCCTCCTCCACCCGCCTAACCTGCCGGCGAGGCGAGGAGGTGATGCGAATCCTGGCGCTGGCGGTCCTGCTGGCCCTCATGGCCTTCTTCGCCGCGGCCGAGTTCGCCGTGATCCGCCTCCGGCCGAGCCGCGTCCAGGAACTGGAGGAGGCCGGCGAGGGGGGAGCCCGCGCCGTCGCGCGGCTGCAGCGGCGGCTGCGCAGCGTCCTCGTCGCCACCCAGCTGGGGGGCGTCCTCGCCCTGCTCGCCGCCGGCTGGACCGGCCGCGGCCTGGCGGAACAGGCGCTGCGGCGGCTGCCCGATGGCATGGCCCCGGCCTGGCTCGATCTGCCCGTCTTCCTGCTGATCGCCCTGGTCGCCACCGTGGCGGGGGGGCTGGTGCCCAAGGCCTGGGTGCTGCACCGGCCGGAACGCGCCGCCCTGGCGCTCGCGCCTCTGCTGGAGGCCCTGCTGCGGACCCTCGGGCCGCTGCTGGTGCTGATCGAACGCCTCGGCGCCGGCCTCCTCCGCCTGCTGGGCCTGCCCCGCAACTGGGACGACCTGGTGCCGGTCCTCTCCGCGAACGAGCTGGAGTCCCTGATCGAGAGCGGCGGGGTCACCGGCCTCATGCCCGACGAGCGCAGCATCCTCGAGGGGGTGTTCTCCCTGCGGGACACCCAGGTGCGGGAAGTGATGGTGCCCCGCTCCGGCATGGTCACCCTGCCGGTCACGGTCACCTTCGCCCGGATGATGGAGGAGGTGCACGCCAGCCAGCACGCCCGCTTTCCCGTCATCGGCGAGTCCCTCGACGACGTGCGGGGCATGCTCGACCTGCGCCGCCTCGCCGAGCCCATCGCCGGCGGCCTGCTCGCACCCGACACGCCCCTGGAGCCCTATCTGCTGCCCGTGCGGCGGGTGCAGGAGAGCACCCCCCTGGCCGATCTGCTGCCACTCTTCCGCAGCGGCCAGCCGCTGCTGGTGGTGGTCGACGAGCACGGCGGCACCGAGGGACTGGTGACCGTCACCGATCTCACCAGCGAGATCGTGGGAGAGGAGGAGAACCCCCTCGACGCGGTCCGTGACCTCGAGGAGATGGTGGAGGGGGGCTGGTCGGCGGCGGGGGAACTGGAGATCTTCGAGCTGAACCGGCAGCTGGGCACCCAGATTCCCGAAGCCGAGGGGCACCACACCCTGGCGGGGTTCCTGCTGGAGCGCTTCCAGCACATCCCCAGCCCGGGGGAGGCGCTGCGCTGGAAGGGCTTCCGCTTCAACATCCTGAGCATGGACGGGCCCCGCATCGAACGGGTCCAGATCCTGCCCACCGCCGGGGAGACGACCCTCGAGCCGGATTGATCGCCGATAATGCCCTCACCTGCGACCGCCATGCCATGAACCCTGTCCGGTTGGGGGTCATCGGCATCGGCAACATGGGCTGGCATCACGCCCGGGTGCTCAGCCTGCTGCGCGATGCCGAGCTGGTGGGCGTCGCCGATCCCGACGCCGAACGGGGACATCTGGCGGTGCAGCAGTTCGGCTGCCGCTGGTACGGCGACTTCCGCGAACTGCTGCCGCAGGTGGAGGCGGTCTGCATCGCCGTCCCCACGCTGCTCCACCACGAGGTGGGTCTCACCTGCCTGGAGGCGGGCGTGCACGTGCTCATCGAGAAGCCGATCGCCGCCACCCAGGAGGAGGCGGCCGACCTGATCCGCGCCGCCGACGCGGCCGGCAGACTGCTGCAGGTGGGCCACATCGAACGCTTCAACCCCGCCTTCCGGGAGCTGCTCAAGGTGGTGGCCGACGAGCAGGTGGTGGTGCTCGAGGCGCGCCGCCACAGCCCCAACGCCGACCGCGCCAACGACGTGTCGGTGGTGCTCGACCTGATGATCCACGACATCGACCTGGTGCTGGAGCTGGCCGCGTCGCCGGTGGTGCGGCTGGCGGCCGCCGGCGGGCGCAGCGCCGAGGGGCCGATCGACTATGTGAACGCCACCCTCGGCTTCTCGAACGGCGTGGTCGCCAGCCTCACCGCCAGCAAGATGGCCCACCGCAAGATCCGCAGCCTCAGCGCCCACTGCCGCAGCAGCCTGATGGAGACGGATTTCCTCAACCACAACCTGCGCATCCACCGCCGCTCCCACGGCTCGGTGAGCGCCGATCACGGGGAACTCGTGTTCCGCAACGACGGCTTCATCGAGGAGGTGAGCACCACCTCGATCGAACCTCTCTACGCCGAACTGGAGCACTTCCTGCGCTGCGTCCGCGGCGAGGAGAGCCCCGCGGTGGACGGGCTCCAGGCCTCGCGGGCCCTGCAGCTGGCCGACCTGATCGAACGCTGCGTGGAGCAGCCGAACCTCTGCATGACCCTCGACGCGCCGGTATGAGGCGCAGGCGGAAGCCTCAGCCGCCCGTCGGCAGGAGGCCGGCGCTGAGCTCCCGCAGCGCCATCAGCTGCCAGCGGCGGCAGTCGGCCGGGGAGGAGCGGTAGAAGGCATCCCAGGCCTCGGCCTTGTGGGTGTCGTAGGCCTCCGGCGGGGCGCCGGGATGGCGCTGCTGCCAGCCCGCCCGCACCGCGTGGCCGATCACCACGTCGAGGGCGAGGTCGTCGTCGAAGCGCACCTCGGGGTTGGCCGCCACGAAGGCCATGAGCGTGAGCAGCGCCTCGGTGCAGAGCTGGCGGTATTCGGGCGCCTCGATCTTGGCGAGCAGCTGTTCCACCAGAGCAGCGAAATTCCGCTCGCCCGGGGTCTTCTCGCTGAGCAGCGGACCGCTCTCGAGGCGGTTGCGCCGCTCCAGCTTGTCGCCGATCACGATGCCGCGGCAATGGTGCAGCAGGTCCCAGATGCCCGGATAGAAATCCCTGGGCACCCGCTGCAGCGCCCCCAGCCGCTGGCGGTGCTGCAGCCAGCAGCCGCCCTGGGGGAGCTCCTGGAGCGGATCCGGCACCTCCCAGCGCACCCGGCCCTGGAGATGCAGCTGTTCCTTGCGCCGCAGCGCTGCCCGGGCATGCTCCACATCGGCGAGCACCGCCCGCAGCCGCCGTGGAATGACATGGGGGGGCTGGGCGCAGAGGGCCTCGAAGGCCTCGCTCGGCGAGAGGTTCTCCGCCGCCGCCAGTTCGCCGGTGAGCAGCAGCATGAGCTGGCCCAGCTGGAGGGTGAGGCTGCCCCGCAGCAGATCGGGCTCATGGCGGGCGAGACGGTCGAGGGCGAGCAGGAGCTCCTGCTGGAGCATCCACTCCCGCCCGTCCTCGCCGCTGAAGCGCCGGATCCGGGCCGCGATGCCACGGCTGCCCAGGGGCCTCAGGATCAGGGAGTCGGCGGTGTAGTTGCGCCCCACCACCACCTGCCGCTGCCGCACCAGCAGATCGGTGAGGGCATCCTCGAGGCGCGGATGCACCAGTCCCATCGCGCCGGCGACGCGCCGCACCACGGTCCAGTCGGCGGCGCCGAGGGCCCGCCGGTAGGCCTCCTCCATCAACGTCATCAGCCGCACCGGCGGCCCGCCGTCGGGTCCCTGCACCAGGGCGTGGGGACCGAGCCGCCGGGCCAGCAGTTCCAGCACCTCCCCCTGCTCCTCCAGCGAGGAGCTGCACCAGAGCCGCCCGATCAGGTCCGCCACGGAGATGTCGTCGAGCTCCTGCTCCTCCTGGGCCGTGAGGGGCGCGCGGCGGGTGGTGGGCGGCAGCAGGGTGTGTTCGCTGTGGAAGACGTCGCAGGCGGCCACCGCCTGGGGGGGAAGATCCACCCAGCCCGCCTCGCCGGCCAGCTCCGGCAGCGTTCCGAGCCGCACCGCCACCCCTTCGAGCTCCCCCTGCCGCAGGCGCTGGCCGAGCTCCAGGAAGACGCCCGGATCACGCCGGAAGCTGGCGGCCGGAATCGGGATCACCAGCAGGGGCGCTCCCGGTCCCCGCCAGTGCCGCCGCAGCAGGCGCAGCTCCGCCACCACCGAATCCACCAGCAGGAGCGGATCGTCGGCGAGGTAGAAGGTGTCCTCCTCCAGCGCCGCGGGCAGAAAGGCGAGGACCTCGCCGCGGTGGCGGTGCAGCCGGGCGGTGGCCATCGTCTCCATCCGCACCGCGGGGTGGCCGGAGAGGCCGAGGCGCGGGTTCGCCCCCACCGTGGCCAGCCGCTGGGCCAGTTCGCGCGAGCTGGCCAGCCGCGGCCCCCCTCCGGAAGCTTCCCGCTCCTGCACCGGCAGACCGGCCGCCGCCAGCTCCGCGGCGATCCTGTCGTCGCCAGGGGCCAGGGCCACCAGCACCCGGTCGGCACCGGGGGGCCGCGGGAAGCGGCGGCCGCAGGGATCGAGGTCCGCCGGCGTGATCAGCCCGTGCAGCAGCAGGTCCCCCAGCCAGGTGAGGCTCTGGGTCCACAGCAGCGGCACGTTCTCGTTGGGCCGGCGCGGGCGGCTGCCGGGATTGCGGCGTTCGGCGGCGATCTCCTCCTCCGGCACGAGGTAGAGCTCGGGCAGGAGCGGCACGCCCTCCACCGCCACGCTCAGCTCCTGCAGCCGGCAGCGCCAGCGCCTCGCCTCGCTCCAGCGTCCCTCACAGCAGGCCGTCACCAGCTCGTAGGCGAGGAACAGGGGCCACTCGCACTCGATGTGCTCGAACTGGGCCAGCTCCTCCCGCTCGTAGTGGAGCCGGGTCACGTCCTCCACCACGGTCTGGTGGCCGTCGCGGCGGAAGCGCTTGTAGCCGTAGGCCCCCCCCAGCTCGCTGCGGATCTTGCGGCGGGTGCGCTCCACCAGCCCGGAGTCCTCCACCGCCCAGGCGGGATAGCCGATGATCGAGAGACAGGCGCTGTCGGCCTCCTTGCTGGCGGACTCCCGCGGCAGCAGGCTGTCCAGGGCCCGGCGCAGCCGGACCACCGCGTCCTGGGGGATCACCAGCGAGGCCCGGCCGTCGCCGCGGGGCCCGTAGAGATCGAGACCCTCCAGCGATTCCAGGGCCGCCTTCACCATGCCGATGGAGCTGGCGTTGCGCTCCGGCAGGCCGTGGTTGCCCTTGTCGCCCCGCTCCCAGATGCCGTAGTCGGCCACCCGGTAGGTCCGCGCCACGTAATACACGAGGTTCTGCACGAAATCCACCTCGTGGCTGCTGCGCACCACCACCAGACCCGCGCGGGTGAGCTGGGCCAGCTGCAGCAGGAAGACGCCTGTGGCGTCCAGCTGAAGGTGGCCCCATCCGTCGTCGGGCACCACCGCCTCGCCGCTGTCGGTGGCGAACTTGGCGTGGAGGGCGTCGAGGGGTTCGAGGCTGGTCTTGAACCGCTCGACCCGGCCGGCCTGGCGCATCATCGCGCTGAGAAGACCCCGCATGAGCAGGAGAACCCGCTGCTCCAGCTCGAAGGCACGGCCGCAGGCCCCCCGCAGCCGGCGATGGGCCAGGGCCAGCCCCCAGACGCACTGAATCGAATACACGCAGTCCCGCACCCACGCATCGGCGTAGTTGCCGTGCACGGTGTGGGCGGTGCTGGCGGGCAGCAGACCGGTGAGGGGGTGCTGCCGGGCCAGCACCGCCGCCTCGATGAGGGCGTCGAGCTGATCGAGCAGGACATCGGACGCCTCGGTGGCACCGGCGCCGCCACCGCTGATCGTCATCGCGGCTGCACCCGCCATCCCCGGAGCGTCCGATCGGTGACCATAGATTCTCCCGGAACGGCGCCAGGCGGATGGCTCTTGCGGCAACCCAGGCGGCGCGGGCCCGCGTCCTCGGCATTCCGGTGGATGCGACACCGGATGCGGTGGCCGCCGCCCTGGATCTCCACCGGCGGGGCGGCGGCCAGATCGTCACCCTCAATGCCGAGATGACGATGGCGGCCCTGGCCGATCCCGCCCTGCGGCAGGCGATCGAAGCCGCGCAGCTGGTGATCCCCGATGGCGCGGGGGTGGTGTGGGCGCTGGGACGGCAGGGATTCCGGGTGCGCCGGTGCCCCGGCATCGAACTGGCCCACCGGCTGCTCCGCCACGCCGAAGTCTCCGGTTGGCGGGTCGCCCTGGTGGGCGCCTCGCCGGCGGTGTTCGAGACCCTGCTGGACCGGCTCAGGTCGGAGCTGCCCCGGCTCGACCTCGTCTACGCCGCCCACGGATACCAGACCCCCGAGGTGTGGCCGCAGCTGGAGGAGCAGCTGCTCGACTGCGGTGCCGATCTCGTCCTCGTGGCCCTGGGGGTGCCCCGCCAGGAGATCTGGATCGCTGGCCTGGGGGGATCGCGGCGGGGGCTGTGGATGGGGGTGGGGGGCAGCTTCGATGTCTGGGCGGGCGTCAAGAAGCGGGCCCCCGCCTGGATGGGAGCCATGCACCTGGAGTGGCTCTACCGGCTGCTGCAGGAACCGCACCGCTGGCGCCGGATGCTGGCCCTGCCGAGGTTCGCCCGGGCCGTGCTCTGCGAGGAATTCAGCGGAAGCCGACCGAGGCCTGCCACACGAAGGCGAGCAGCAGGAAGAAGAGCGGAATGATGGGCAGGATGTCGATCAGCGGAGCGAATGCCTGGTACGCCTCCGGCAGCTCGGCGAGGATGGCGGGGCCGGCGAGGCCGAGCAGCAGGGAAGGGGCCATGCCTTGGATGGGATCCATTGCGGTGGCTGGAACCTACCACGTGTGGGCAGCCGGGGAATCGGGCCTCCAGGGAGCGAAATCCTCTGCAAAGCAACCCTCCCGGATCGCGCGGGCCATGGCGGCGGTGAAGCGCAGGGTGGTGGTGAGGTTGTGGAGGCTCAGCAGGGTCCGTCCCAGCATCTCGCCGCTGCGGACCAGGTGGTGCAGGTAGGCCCGGCTGTGGCGCCGGCAGGCGAGGCAGGGACAGCTTCCGTCGAGAGGGGTGTGGTCATGGCGGAAGCGGGCGTTGCGCAGATTCCAGCGCTCGCCGCCCACCAGGGCGGTGCCGTGGCGCCCCAGACGGGTGGGCAGCACGCAGTCGAACAGATCGAAGCCCTGGGCCACCGCCAGCGCCATCTCCGGCAGGCTGCCCACCCCCATCAGGTAGCGGGGCTTGGTCTCGGGCAGCAGAGGTCCGAGCAGCCGCAGGACCCGGTGAATCTGCTCGGGCGGTTCCCCCACGCTCACCCCCCCCACCGCCACGCCGGGCAGATCGTGGGCCGCCACCACCGCGGCGGACTCCCGCCGCAGATGGGGGAAGCAGCCGCCCTGGATGATCCCGAAGAGGGCCTGATCGGACCGCCGGTGGGCCGCCACGCAGCGCTCCAGCCAGTCGTGGGTGCGACGGCAGGCGAGGGCCACCTCGGCCTCGCCGGAGGGCTGGGGGGGGCACTGGTCGAAGGCCATGGCCACGTCGGCGCCGAGGGCCATCTGGATCTCCATCGACCGTTCCGGGGTGAGCAGGATGCGGGAGCCGTCGCGGGGAGAGCGGAAGGTGACGCCGTGGTCGTCGATCCGGTTGATCGCCCCGAGGCTGAACACCTGGAAGCCGCCGGAGTCGGTGAGCAGGGGACCGGACCAGCCCATGAAGCGGTGCAGGCCCCCCGCCTCCGCCACCACCGCCTCGCCGGGCTGCAGATGCAGGTGGTAGGTGTTCGCCAGCACCATCCGGGCGCCGGTGGCCTCCAGCTGCGGCACCGTGACGCCCTTCACGGTCGCGGCCGTGCCCACCGGCATGAACCGGGGCGTTTCGACCGGGCCGTGCGGGGTGTGGAAGAGGCCGCAGCGGGCGGCGGTGCCGGGGCACCGCGCCGTGACCGTGAAGGAGAAGGGTGGACCGGCCTGGGGCGGAACGGACAAGGCGGAACCGGGGGAGGCCGGGAACAGCCCGGTCCGGGGGGAACCTAGGTGGCGCTGTCTCCGCCCCGCCCCGCCCCGCCCGCCTGGCTCCGGGACCTGGCCGGAGCCTGGATCTTCTATTCCGTGCTGCCCGCCTGGGGCGGCATCGAGCCCCGGTTCGAGCGGATCGCCCGGTTCGCCCCCTGCGTCGGGCTGGTGCTGGGGGGGCTCCAGGCTCTGCTCTGGTGGGCCCTGACGGGGCGGGTGCCGGCCGGGGCCCAGGTGTGCCTGGTGGTGGTGGCGGGGCTTGCCCTCACCGGCGGCCTCCACATGGACGGCGCCATGGACACCGCCGACGGACTGGCGGCCGGCCGCAGGAAGCTTGAGGCAATGAACGACAGCCGCGTCGGCGCCGCCGGCGCGCAGGCCCTGGCGGTCCTGGTGCTGCTGCGGATCGGAGCTCTCACGGCACTCGGCCCACTCGCTCCGCTGCCGCTGGCCTGGGCGGCCCTGTGGGGCAGGGTGGCGCCGCTGGTGGCCATGGCCCGGTTTCCCTACCTGCGGGCCGGCGGCAGCGCCGCCTTCCACCGCCACCACTGGGCGGGGCTGGGCCGGGAGCTGCGGCCCGGTCTGGTGGCCGCTGCGGTCCTGATGGCGGCCAGCCTCCTGCTCGCAGGGCCCGCTGCGGCTCTGGTCGGCCTCGGCGGCCTCGTTCCGGCCTGGCTGGTGCCCCTGCGGCTCGGCCACCGGCTGGGGGGACACACCGGCGACAGCTACGGAGCCAGCGTCGAGTGGAGCGAGGTGCTGGCGCTGCTCCTCAGCGCGGCCCTTCTGCCTGCGGCCCTGCAACTGCAGGCCGGGATCGGGGCAGGGTGAGGCGGAAGGCGTTCCCCTCGGCAGGCAGGGCGGGGTCCACGGCGGAGGGGGGAACCACCAGCTCCAGCTCCCCGCCCATGCCCCGGGCCAGCTCGCGGCCCAGCGCCAGGCCGAGGCCGGTGCCCGGCCGGTCGCGGCCGCGGGAGCCCCGTTCCCCCTTGCCGAAGATGCGTTCCCGCTCCGCCGCCTCGATCGGCGGACCTCCGTCCCACACCGTGAGGGCGATCGCCCCCTCCTTCCCGGCGGGGCCGTTGTCGCAGTGGAGGCCCACCGGGGCGCCGCGGGGGCTGTAGCGGAAGGCGTTCTCGAGCAGGTTGGCGAGGATCTCGGCCACCGCCCCGCTGTCTCCGCGCCAGGCGGGAAGTCCTGCCGGGGCATGCCACACCCTTCCCTGCAGGGAGGCGGTGGCGGCGGCCCGCTGCAGCAGGGGCTCGAGGGGCTCGCTCAGCGGCTGCCCCTCCGGCCCGCCGAGCAGGGGCGGCAGCAGCAGGGGATCCGGCCGCCCGGCGACGGCGGGCAGGGTCTCGGGGCGGGCCAGGTCGTCGATCGCGTCGACGTAGCGATGCAGCTGACGCTCCTCCGCCAGCAGGCCCTCCACCAGTTCCCGGTTCTCCCGGTCCCGCTCCAGCCGCCGCAGGAGCAGCTGACCGAAGGTGCGCAGGGCGGTGAGCGGATTGCGCAGCTGATGCACCAGCAGCCGCAGCCGCTCCTCCTGGTCGTCCAGCCGGCGCATCAGCCGCAGCCGTTCGCGGTCGAGCTGCAGCGCCTCGGCGAGACAGAGGGCCACCCGCTGCAGGCGGTCGGTCATCGGGGTCGACCACAGCGGCCCCTCCGCCTCCACCTGGATGGCCCCGAGCAGGGCGGATCGGACGTCCGCGACGGGAGCCGGAGGTCCGGG
>CAZVPB010000007.1:0-3794 GCA_964628165.1 uncultured Cyanobium sp. | reverse complement strand
CTCGGCGGGCACCCGCAGCCGGCTGGCCCCGTCCACCGGCGGCAGGGCCCTGCCGTCGGCGGGCCACTGTCCCACCGGCACGAGCGTGGGTCGGCCGTCCTCGCCGAGATGGGAGACGTACACGACGAGGGACCGCAGATCGCGACAGTCGTCCAGCTGGCCGAGCTGATGGCGCAGGAGCTCGAGAAACCGCTCGGAGACTGGCATCAGACAGGCCGGTCCGCAGGCCGGCGGACGGGCCGGGAAGAAATTCTGACGGGAAGTGTGTGGGATCGGGCGATTGGCCCTAAGATCAAGGTAACGACCACTACTTCGCAGTCCTCGCTAGGGCCGCAAGTGACAGTCGGATCGGCCGAGGTTGCGCCCAGCACGCAGCCGAGGCTACAGCAGAGGTTGACCCCCTCGCCTCTCCGTCCCGGTGGGCCGCCTGACCGGCCTCCGCTCCGTCCGTCACGCGTCCTCCCGGGCGACAGAAATCAGTGGGCGTGCGGTCGGCTGCCTTCGGCGTCGACCGCGCAACGGCGTCGTCGGCCGCTCAGCGTCCGGCGTCGTCCCGTGGTTTCTCCCCCTTCCACCCCGTCCATCCCTCTCACCGCCTCCCGCCGCCGGGAGTCCTGACATGTCCAAGAAGCGCAAGCGGATCAGCCGCCGTCGTCTCGCCGGCCAGCGCGTGCTCGCCCACGTGCCCACCTTCAACCTCGAGACCGGCTCCCACAAGCCCGTCACCGCTGCCCGCCGCTACATCGCCGAAGCCGAGCTGGTTCCCCCCGCCCTGCTCAACGTCCGCCGCAACGAGCACACCACCGACCGCTTCTTCTGGGGCGAGAAGGGACTCTTCAGCGCCCAGTACGCCGAGGAGAACCACTTCCTGTTTCCCTCCCTGCGTGAGATCGTCGACCGCATCGGCGAGGACGTGCTCTTCGAGGGTCTCGAGGCCCTGGCCCCCGACGAGTGGGAGGAAATGGAGGAGTACGAGTACGCCTTCGTCTGATTCCCCCTCCCCCCTCGCCTGAGCGGCCCCATCCCCGGGCTGCTCAGGCGGCGGCCCAGGCCTCCGCAAGGAAGCTCCGCAACCGCGGGATCAGGTCCGGGTCGATGCCGTGGCCGCCCCTGAAACGGTGCGGTTCCACCGTCCCCCCCGCCTGCCGCAGCAGCCGCGCCAGTTCGCCGCACGCCTGGACGGGAACCACCTCATCCTGTTCTCCATGGCTGAGCAGGATCGGACACCGCGGCCGTTGCGGCAGCCAGCCGGGGTGGGGGTACCCGCTGCAGGCGATCAGGGCCGCCAGGGGCACCCCCTCCGGAAAGGCCCCCCCGCCGCCGGTGACCGCGTCCACCGCCATGGCCGCCCCCTGGGAGAACCCCAGAAGGGCGGTGCGTTCCAGCGGCACCTCCGCCCCCAGGCGCTGCAGACGTGCCAGCAGGGAGGCACGGGCGCCGGGCAGCTGATCCCAGCCAGGTTCGGGCAGAAGCGGGTACCACTGCCTTCCCGCTCCAGCCGGGTGCGGTTGCGGCGCCCGCAGCGCCACCACGCCCACCTCAGGATCCACCAGCGCCCTGCCGAGCTCGAGCAGGTCGTCGGCGTCGGCGCCCCAGCCGTGGAGCAGAAGCAGACGGCGGTCGGCCCGCGCCGGACCGCTGCGCAGACAGTCCGTTTCGGGCGGAGGGGGCAGGTCTCCGGAGCGGGGTTCCGAGGGGGGCATCGTCAAGGAAAGCCAGGCGGAGCTGCTGGGTAGGTTGGCGGGCGATCCGCCGCCACCGTCGCCATGGCCCCCACGGCCCTGCTCAGCGTTTCCGACAAGCAGGGAATCGTGGAGCTGGCGAGGGGACTGGTGGGGCAGGGCTACCGCCTCCTCTCCAGTGGCGGCACCGCCAGAACCCTCGCCGAGGCCGGGCTGCCGGTGACACCGGTGGCCGAGCACACCGGCGCCCCCGAGATCCTCGGCGGCCGGGTGAAGACCCTGCATCCCCGCATCCATGGTGGGATCCTCGCCCGCCGGGATGACCCCTCCCACCGCCAGGACCTCGACCGCCAGGGGATCGAGCCGATCGACGTGGTGGTGGTGAATCTCTATCCCTTCACCCGGGTGGTGGCCGACCCCGCCGTGAGCTGGTCCACCGCGGTGGAGAACATCGACATCGGCGGGCCGGCGATGGTGCGGGCCGCAGCGAAGAACCACCAGGACGTGGCGGTTCTCACCGACCCCGGCCAGTACGCCCCCTTCCTGGCCGCCCTCGCGGCGGGCGGGGTCGATGCCGCACTGCGCCAGCGGCTGGCCCTCGACGCCTTCCGCCACACCGCCGCCTACGACGCCGCGATCAGCGCCTGGTTCGCCCGGCGCCTGGAGGGCGATGCGTCAGCCGCTCCGGGCGACGCGGCACCGCTGCGGCTGGAGCTGGCCGCCCTGCAGGCCCTGCGCTACGGCGAGAATCCGCACCAGGAGGCGGTCTGGTACGGAGAGGCCACCAGCGGCTGGGGAGCGGCGGGGCGCCTGCAGGGCAAGGAGCTCAGTTACAACAACCTCATCGACCTGGAGGCGGCCCTCACCGCCGTTCAGGAGTTCGGCTACCCCCAGGCCGCCGCTCAGCCCGCCGCCGCGGTGGTGGTGAAGCACACCAATCCCTGCGGTGTGGCGAGCGCCGACACGGCCGCCGCGGCCCTGGCCCGGGCCCTCGATGCCGACCGGGTGTCGGCCTTCGGCGGCATCGTGGCCCTCAACGCCGCCGTGGACGGGCCGACGGCCGAGCTGCTGCTGGGTCTGTTTCTCGAATGCGTGGTGGCTCCCGCCTTCACGGTGGAGGCGCGTCAGAGGCTGGCGGCCAAGCCGAACCTGCGGCTGCTGGAACTCTCCGCCGAGGCGGTGGAGGGCTCGGCGAAGCGCCGGCTGCGGAGCGTGCTGGGGGGGGTGCTGGCCCAGGACGCCGACGACGATCCGATCGATCCGGCCGGCTGGCGCGTGGCCAGCCGGCGTCCACCCACCCCGTCGGAACTCGCCGACCTCGGGTTCGCCTGGCGGGTGGTGCGGCATGTGCGCTCGAACGCCATCGTGGTGGCGAAGGACGGCGCCACCCTCGGCATCGGCGCGGGGCAGACCAACCGGGTCGGGGCGGCGCGGCTGGCCCTGGAGGCCGCCGGCGACGCCGCCCGCGGCGCGGTGCTGGCCAGCGACGGCTTCTTCCCCTTCGACGACACCGTGCGCCTGGCCGCCGACCACGGCATCGCGGCGGTGATCCACCCCGGCGGCAGCCTCCGGGACGCCGACTCGATCGCCGCCTGCGACGAGCGCGGTCTGGCGATGATGATCACCGGCCGCCGCCACTTCCTCCACTGAAGCTGGCCCGCCCGGTGCGGCGGCAGTTGTAGCTTCGCAGGGCCGCCCAGCCCCGCAGCCCGATGTCCCTCGAGATCCCCGGCTCCCTGGCCTACGCCCTCAACTTCGTTCATCCGGTGATGATGTGGGGGCTGCTGGGCCTCTCCGCCTATGCGATGGTGCTGGGGCTCAAGGCCAAGAAGACCC
The DNA here is from genome assembly GCA_964628165.1 of uncultured Cyanobium sp. Taxonomy (GTDB): domain Bacteria; phylum Cyanobacteriota; class Cyanobacteriia; order PCC-6307; family Cyanobiaceae; genus Cyanobium. The sequence goes on along the minus strand of CAZVPB010000007.1, from coordinate 276 downwards.
GCACCGCGCCGGCGGAGGAACGCAAGGAACTGGTCAAGGGGCAGTTCGGCAAGCGCCATTTCCTCTTCGGCAGCCTGCTGCTGGCGCTGATGGTGCTCGGCACCTTCGGCGGCATGGCGGTGACCTACCTCAACAACGGCAAGCTGTTCGTGGGTCCCCACCTGCTGGTGGGCATCACCATGACCTCCCTGCTGGCGATCGCGGCGGCCCTCTCGCCGCTCATGCAGCAGGGCAACCTCGTCGCCCGCAAGGTGCACGTGGGTCTCAACATGACCC
>CAZVPB010000006.1:0-27286 GCA_964628165.1 uncultured Cyanobium sp. | reverse complement strand
AGTTCGGGGGCGCCGTAGCTGGAGCCGCTCAGCGGCCGGCACTGCGCCAGCCCCTCCACGAGAGGGCGGTGCAGTCCCGGCGCGCAGGCCACCACCCGGCCGCTGGCCAGGTCGAATTCGCCGCCGTCGTAGGCGCTCACCACCCCTCCGGCCTGCTCCACCAGCACCACCCCCGCCGCCAGGTCCCAGGGGGAAAGGCCCCTCTCCCAGTAGCCGTCGAGGCGGCCCTCCGCCACGAAGGCCAGGTCCACCGCGGCGGCTCCGCCACGGCGCACGCCGCGGCTGCGGTGGGTGAACCAGGCGAACTCGGCGTAGTTGTTGTCGCGGCGTCCGTGGCGGTCGTAGGCGAACCCCGTCACCAGAAGGGAGCGGGAGAGCTGATCCGCCCCGCTCACCTGCACCGCAGAGTCGTTGCACCAGCACCCCAGCCCCGGAGCGGCCCAGTAGGAGAGGTCGAGGGCGGGCACAGCCACGGCGCCGATCAGGGGCGCCCCATGCCAGGTGAGCCCCACCGAGGTGGCGAAGAAGGGGTAGCGGTGGGCGTAGTTGGTGGTCCCGTCGAGGGGATCGACGCACCACTCCAGCCCGGTGTGTCCAGCGCGGTGCCGGCCCGCCTCCTCCGCCAGGACCCCCAGGTCCGGGGTTTCGGCCTCGAGCACCGCGAGCACCGCCTGCTCGGCGGCCAGGTCGGCCTCGGTGACGAGATCACCCGGCCGCCCCTTCTCGCGGATCCGGCCGAGATCGCCGAAGCGGCGGCGCAGCACCTCGGCACCGGCGGCGGCGGCGGCGCGGGCCACCCCCGCCAGCCGCTCCAGCTCATGGGTCCCCAGGCCGCTGCGGCGCAGGGTCCTCTCCGACACCGGGGAGAAGGTCATTCCTCGTCGAGCGGCAGGCCGGGCTGCACCCTGCCACGGCCGAAGTGACGGCCGAACTGCAGCTCGTACACCTCGTCCTCGTCCTGGGTCTCCACCTCCAGCGGACCGGTCGCCCGGGCCACGCAGAGGAGGCCGTAGCCCCGCTTCCTCAGTTCGCGGGACAGCCCGAGAGCCTCCCGCTGGTCGATCGATCCGGAGAGCACCCGCACGGCGCAGGTGGTGCAGCAGCCGTTGCGGCAGCTGAAGGGCAGCGGTTCACCCTGGGCTTCGAAGCTGCGCAGGATGTACTCCCCCTCGGGCACCTGGAGCCGGATGACGCGGCCGGCCTGGCGCCAGTGAACCGTGATCGGGAAGCGCTTCGTCATCAGGGCGGAGGGGGGACGGCTGCTAAGTTTGCCCTGGCTTCATTCTGCCCCTGGAGAGGTGGCCGAGTGGTCGAAGGCGCAGCACTGGAAATGCTGTATAGGGGCAACTCTATCGAGGGTTCGAATCCCTCCCTCTCCGTTTCCAAGGTCTTCGGACCAACCGCCAACAGGCGGTTTTTTTATGCCTAATCGGCCTGATGTTGCATCGGCCTGATCGCTGGGCTCAGCCGAAGCGTCCGGAGACGTAATCGAGCGTGGCCTGTTGCTGGGGTGCGTTGAAGATTGTTTCCGTTTCGGCGAATTCCACCAGGGCTCCCACCTTGCGTTCGCTGCCGGGCATGGCGCTCACATTGAAGAAGCCGGTGAGGTCGCTGACGCGAACGGCCTGCTGCATGTTGTGGGTCACGATCACGATCGTGTAGCTCTTCTTGAGCTCATGCATCATCTCCTCGATCTTCAGGGTGGAGATCGGATCGAGGGCCGAGCAGGGTTCGTCCATCAGGATCACCTCCGGCTCGGTGGCGATGGCCCGGGCGATGCAGAGCCGCTGCTGCTGGCCGCCCGACAGGGAGAAGCCGCTGTCCTGGAGCTTGTCCTTGCATTCGTCCCACACCGCCGCCTTGCGCAGGGAACGCTCCACGAGTTCGTCCATGTCGCCGCGGTATCCGTTGATTCTCGCGCCGAAGGCGATGTTCTCGTAGATGGTCTTCGGAAAGGGATTGGGCTTCTGGAACACCATGCCGATGCGGCGCCGCACCTCCACCGGATCGACGCGGGGGTCGTAGATGTCCTGCCCGTCGAACACCACCCGTCCCCTCAGTCCGCAGCCGGGAATCAGATCGTTCATGCGGTTGAGGGCCCGCAGCACGGTGGACTTGCCGCAGCCGGAGGGGCCGATGAAGGCCGTCACACCCTTCTTGGGAATGTCGAGAAAGACGTTCCTGACCGCCTCGAAGCTGCCGTAGGAGATGGTCACGTCCTGGAGGGACATGCAGATGTCGGTGGCCGGGGATGTGGATCTGCCGAGGGTGGTGGTCATCGGAGGCGAAGGGAGTGCAAGGGGGGGAGGAGGCGGAGGGATGGTCGGCTCAGGTCTTGGCGAAGCGGCTGAGCCAGCGGGCGAAGATATTGGCTGCGAGGATGAGCATCACCAGCACGAAGGAGGCGGACCAGGCCAGGGCGTTCTGGGCTTCGTAGGGCATGATCGCGAAGTTGTAGATCAGCACCGACATCGAGGCGATCGGACTGAGGATCCCCTCGGGCCAGAAGGGGGAGAACAGGGCGGTGAAGATGAGGGGAGCGGTTTCTCCAGCCGCACGGGCGATCGCCAGCACCGAGCCGGTGGCGATCGGGGTGAAGGCGGCCGGCAGCACCACCCGGGAGATGGTGACGAAACGGGAGGCCCCCACTCCATAGGCGCCCCATCGCAGTTCGAGGGGCACGAGCTTGAGGCCCTCGTCGGTGGTCTTGATCACCGTGGGCAGCATCAGCACCGCCAGGGCGATGGCGCCGGCCAGGGCGCTGTAGCTGCGGCCGAAGAAGAAGCGGGTGGACACCACCAGCCCATAGACGAAGACGCCGGCGATGATCGAAGGAACGCCGGCCAGCACGTCATTGCCGAAGCGCACGAAGCGGGCGAACCAGCCGTTGAGGGAATATTCCGAGAGGTAGATCCCGCCGGCCACCCCCACCGGAATGGCGATGAGGGAGGCGAGCAGGGTGACGATGAACGTGCCCAGGATCGCGTTGCCGATGCCGCCTCCCTCCAGGCCCGGGGGCGGGGGCAACTGGGTGAAGAGGCTCAGGGAGAGGGTGCGGCCTCCCTGCACGAGCACGAAGAGAATGACGAGGATGAGCGGCAGGACCGCGATGGCGGCGAAGACGCCGGCGATCACGGTCAGCAGGCGGTTGATGCGGTTGCGCTTCAGCCTGGGCTCGAAGAACAGGGACCCACGCCTTGCGAAGAGGGAGGCCGTGTCGTAGGCGCGAGTGGTGGCAGTCATGATGGTTCAGTACCGCAGGCTCAGACGGCGCACGAGCCACTGGGCGGCCACATTGACCAGGAACGTGAGCACCATCAGGACGAGGGCGGCATACATCAGGGCACTCACCTGAACCCCGCTGGCCTCGCCGAACTGGTTGGCCAGCATCGAGGCGATGGTGTTGCCCGGAGCGAGCAGAGAAGGGCTGAAGTTGAGCGAGTTGCCGATGATCATGGTCACCGCCATGGTCTCCCCCATGGCCCTGCCCAGGCCGAGCATCACGCCGCCGATGATGGCCGAGACGGCGGCGGGGAGGATCACGCTGAAGATCGCCCCCCAGCGGGTGGTGCCCACCCCGTAGGCGCCCTGGCGCAGTTCGTCGGGCACCTGGTTGAGGGCGTCGCGGGTGATGGCGGTGATGATCGGGAGGATCATCACCACCAGGATCAGCACGGCAGGGGCCACCCCCGGTCCCTTCGGAGCGGTGGAGAAGAAGGGCAGCCAGCCCAGCGCCAGGTGGAGGCCCTCCAGGGCCGGCCGGATGAAGGGCTCCATCACGAAGATGGCCCACAGCCCCAGGACGACCGAGGGGATGGCCGCCAGGAGCTCCACCAGCCGGCCGATCAGTTCGCGGGCCGCGGGTGGAATGAGGTCCTCGGTGATGAAGATGGCCGTGCCCACCCCGAGGGGAACGGCGATGAGGAGAGCCAGCAGGGAGGTCACCAGGGTTCCGTAGATCGCCGTGAAGGCGCCGTACCGGTTGCCGACAGGGTCCCAGGCGGAGGTGACCAGAAACTCGGCGCCGAATTCGCGGATGGCCTCCCGCGCACCGGCGAACACGGTGAGGAAGATTCCCACCAGCACCACCGCCACCATCGAGGCCAGCAGCAGGGTGATCTGGCGGAAACCGGTGTCCACGAGCCGTTCGGAGGGAGGGCGGCGGCGGAGACTGAACAGATCTTCCGTCGGATCGCTGCTGGTCATCGGAAGGGAACGGAAGGCGTACCGGGACACGTCAACGCAGGACGGCCGGACGGACCTGGACTGCCTGAACCTAGGCGGGATGGCGGCCGGTGCCGATTAAGCCGGGTTTAACGTCGGCCCGTCCTCGGTAGCGTTGGGCGGCTCACGGCCGGGAGGCGGCGCAGGGAACCACATGGGGCGCATCGTCGGCATCGATCTGGGCACCACCAACTCGGTGGTGGCCGTGCTCGAGGGTGGTCGTCCCCAGGTGATCGCCAACGCGGAGGGGGGGCGCACGACGCCTTCGGTGGTGGGCTTCAGCCGGGACCGGGAGCTGCTGGTGGGGCAGCTGGCCCGGAGACAGCTGGTGCTCAACCCCCGCAACACCTTCGCCAACCTCAAGCGCTTCGTCGGCCGCAGCTGGGAGGAGCTGGACGAGGGAAGCCTCTCGGTTCCCTACACCGTCCGGGCCAACGAGGCCGGCTGCGTCCGGATCGTCTGTCCGGTCACGGAGCGGGAATACGCCCCGGAGGAACTGGTGGCCTCGATCCTGCGCAAGCTCGTCGACGACGCCGCCACCTATCTGGGCGAACCGGTCGAGGCCGCGGTGGTCACGGTTCCGGCCTATTTCAACGATGCCCAGCGCCAGGCGACCCGCGATGCCGGACGCCTGGCCGGCATCAGCGTGGAGCGGATCCTGAACGAGCCCACCGCCGCCGCCCTCGCCTACGGCTTCGACCGCAGCGCCTCCAAGCGGGTGCTGGTGTTCGACCTGGGGGGCGGCACCTTCGACGTGTCGGTGCTGCGCATCGCCAACGGCGTCTTCGACGTGAAGGCCACCAGCGGCGACACCCAGCTGGGCGGCAACGACTGGGACCGGCGGATCGTGGACTGGCTCGCCGAGGCCTTCCTCAAGGACCACCAGATCGACCTGCGCCGCGACCGCCAGGCCCTGCAGCGCCTCACCGAGGCGGCGGAGAAGGCCAAGGAGGAACTCTCCGGAGTCACCTCCACCCCCATCTCCCTCCCCTTCATCGCCACCGGCGCCGACGGGCCCCTCCACATCGAGACCACCCTCGAGCGCTCCATCTTCGAGAGCCTCTGTCCCGACCTGCTGGACCGCCTCCTGCGCCCGGTGCAGAGGGCCCTGCGCGACTCGGGCCTGGCGGCCGACGCCATCGACGAGGTGGTGCTGGTGGGCGGCGCCACCCGCATGCCGATGGTGCAGGAGATGGTGCGCACCCTGATTCCGAGGGAACCGTGTCAGTCGGTGAATCCCGACGAGGTGGTGGCGGTCGGCGCCGCGGTGCAGGCCGGCATTCTCACCGGCGAGCTGAGGGATCTGATGCTCAACGACGTGACGCCCCTCTCGCTCGGCCTCGAGACGATCGGCGGCGTCATGAAGGTGCTCATCCCCCGCAACACCCCCATCCCTGTCCGGCGTTCGGACGTCTTCAGCACCTCCGAGCCGAACCAGTCGTCCGTGGAGATCCACGTGCTCCAGGGGGAGCGCCAGATGGCCGCCGACAACAAGTCGCTGGGGCGCTTCCGCCTGTCCGGAATTCCGCCCGCCCCCCGCGGAGTGCCCCAGGTGCAGGTGTCGTTCGACATCGACGCCAACGGGCTGCTGCAGGTTTCCGCCACCGACCGGACCACCGGCCGCCAGCAGAGCGTGTCCATCCAGGGGGGCTCCAACCTGAGCGAGGAGGAGATCCAGCGGCTCCTGGCGGAGGCGGAGGAGAAGGCGGCCGAGGACCGCCGCAAGCGGGCCGAGGTGGACCGCCGCAACCGCGCCCAGACCCTGGTGGCCCAGGCCGAGCGGCGGCTGCGGGACGTGGCCCTGGAGCTCGGGCCCTACGGCGCCGAACGGCAGCAGCGGGCGGTGGAGCTTGCCCTCCGGGACGTGCAGGACCTGCTGGGGACGGAGGAACCCGGCGAGCTCGAGCTCGCCGCCAGCCGGCTCCAGGAGGCGCTCTTCGGCCTCAACCGGCGGCTGATGAGCGAGAAGAAGGCCGAATCCGGCCCCCTGCAGGGTCTGCGCAACACACTGGGATCCCTCAAGGACGAACTCTTCTCCGACGACGACTGGGATGACTGGGACCGCGGCGGCCCGCCCTACGGCCGTGATCCCTGGGAGCGGGATCGCTTCGAGCGGGATCCCTACGAGCGCCGGAACGACGAACGGGCCCCCTCCCGGCAGGATCCCTACGGCCGCGAGTCCTACGGAGGCGACCCCTACGGACCGCGCCCGGCCCCGGGGGATCCCTACCGGGACAGGGAAGCCGACGATTACAGCCTGAGCGAGAGGGGCGGCAGGCGGCGGCGCGCCGCCCCCGACCTCGACGACCCCTGGGCGGATGGCTGAGACGGCCGCCATCGACTACTGGGAGGTGCTGGACCTCGAACCCGGCGCCGACGCCGCCACCCTGAAGCGGGCCTTCCGGCAGCAGGCCCGGCGCTGGCACCCCGACCTCAACGGCGACGATCCCCGCGCCGAGGAACGCTTCAAGCTGATCAACGAGGCCTACGCGGTGCTCTCCGATCCGCGCCGGCGCGCCTCCTGGGAGACCGGTGAGGACATTCCCGGCCATGGAGACGCCGTCGGAGAGCCCGTTCCCTTCGCCACGGGCTTCCCGTCCTTCGAGAACTACCTGGAGGAACTGTTCGGCATGGGAGCCCCGGAGCGCACGGAGGCGCACGGCGGACGGGAAGAGGCCTTCGAGCAGGAGACCGGCAGCGGGCCGGTCGAGGAGCCGGGCGATGTCACCGCCTCGCCACCGCCGCCGCCGCCGGTGCAGGCGTCCGCCGACACCGAGACGCCGGTGGATCTGGAGCCTGAGCAGGCCCTCCACGGCACCCGGCTGGAACTCGAGCTCACCGACGGCAGCGCGGTGGAGGTCTGGACACCGCCGATGGCCGGGGATGGCTGGCGGCTGCGTTTGGCAGGGGTCGCCCCCGGCGGAGGGGACCATTTCCTGCATCTGCGGGTCCGTACCCCCGAGGGTCTGCGGATCGATGGTCTGCGGGTTCTCTACACCCTGGAACTGGCGCCGGCCGAGGCGGTGCTGGGCTGCCATGCCACCGTTCCGACCCTGGCGGGTCCGGTGCGCCTGCGGGTGCCGCCGGGATCCTCCAGCGGCCGGCTGCTGCGGCTGCGCGGACGCGGCCTGCGGCGGGGCGAGGAGCGCGGCGACCAGCTGGTGGAGCTCCGCATCGTGGTGCCGGAACATCCCACCGAAGCGGAGGAGGCGCTCTACCGCCGGCTCCTGGAGCTGGCTCAGGAGGAAGAGGAGCCCGGATGAGACACTGGCCTGTCGTGGCAGGAGGTGAGCCGTGACCGCGAGCGAGTCGATTCCCGGCAGCGTGCACGTGCTTCTCTTCGATGCCGGCGGCGAGCAGGAGGGCATCCATTCCATCGAGCTGAACGGACGCACCGTCGTGCTCCTCTTCGAGGATCCCGACGACGCCGAGCGCTATGCCGGCCTTCTGGAGGCCCAGGATTTCCCCATGCCGACGGTGGAGCGGCTCGACCGCCGCGAGCTGGAGCTGTTCTGTCAGGAGGCCGGCTACGAGGCCCGCTTCGTGCCCGCAGGATTCCTCCCCCGCAGCGACGAGGACCGGCTGCTGATCGCCCCGCCGGAGCGGAACATGGACGTGAGCGACTGGCGGGAGAGGGAATCCGCGGCGGCGGATCCCGAGCCGCAGGCCGGCGCCGATCCCGAGCTCGAGGCGTTCCGCCGGCGGCTGGAGGGGCTGCTGTGAGTCCGGCGGCGGATCGCGGCCACCTGCTCACCGAGCAGGCCAATCCCGCCAGCGCGTCCCTCGACCGCCTGCCCACCAGGGATCTGGTGGACCTCTTCTGCGTCAACGCCCTCGAGCCCCAGCGGGCGGTGGCCGCGGCGGCCGGGGTGATCGCGGCGGCGGTGGACGCCGTGAGTGCGCGGATCGCCCGGGGCGGCCGGCTCTTCTACATCGGCGCCGGCACCTCCGGGCGGCTGGGGGTGCTCGATGCCGCCGAGTGTCCCCCCACCTTCTGCAGTCCTCCCGAGATGGTGCAGGGGGTGCTGGCCGGCGGGGCGCCGGCCCTGCTGCGGAGCTCCGAAGGACTCGAGGACCGCCGCGAGGCGGGCCGGAGCGACCTCCAGGAGCGGGGCTTCTCCGCCGCCGACGCCCTGGTGGGCATCGCCGCCGGGGGCACCACGCCCTACGTGCTGGGAGCTCTGGAGCATGCCCGTGCCCTCGGCGCGCTGGCGATCGCCATGGCCTGCGTGCCCGCGGATCAGGCCCCGATGCCCTGTGATCTCGACATCCGCCTGCTCACCGGACCCGAGCTGCTCACCGGCTCCACCCGGCTGAAGGCCGGCACCGCCACCAAGATGGCCCTCAACATCCTCTCCACCGGGGTGATGGTGCGCCTGGGCAAGGTGCACGGCAACCGGATGGTCGACGGGGCCGTGACCAACGCCAAGCTCGAGGACCGCGCCCTGCGGATCCTGCGGGATCTCGCCGGCATCGACCGCGACCGGGGTGAGGCCCTGCTTAAGGCGGCCGGCGGTTCGGTGAAGCTCGCCCTGCTCATGGCGGTCTCCGGCCTGGAGGCCGGCGCCGCCGCCGCATTGCTGGAGCGCCACGGTCCCTCCCTGCGCGGGGCGCTGGAGTCCTTGGGCCTCAGTCTGGAAACGGACCCCAGTACGGCCGCGTGAACAGTTCGGTGCGTCGCCGCGTCGCCGGCGGCACCTGATCCGCGGGGGTCATCAGGGCGTGCCGCAGGGCATGGTGGGCCGGACTGGGCGGTCGCCGCCGATCCACCTCGGCCGCCGCGGCGCGGAGGATCCTCTGGGCCAGCAGGGCATTGGCGCGGAGATTGTCGATCACCAGCTCCACCGTCACCGCGTCGTGGTCGGGATGCCAGCAGTCGTAGTCGGTGACCATCGCCAGCGTCGCGTAGGCCATCTCCGCCTCCCGCGCCAGCCTGGCCTCGGTGTGGTTGGTCATGCCGATCACCGCGCATCCCCAGCTGCGGTAGAGCTCCGACTCGGCGCGGGTGGAGAAGGCGGGACCCTCCATGCAGAGGTAGGTTCCGCCGCGATGCAGGGTCCTGCCCTGCGGCATCAGCGGCTCGGCCACCTCGCAGAGCAGTTCGCTGAGGGCACGGCAGTAGGGGTCCGCGGCCGTGACATGGGCCACCGCCCCCTCGCCGAAGAAGCTCAGGGGCCGCTGGTGGGTGCGGTCGATGAACTGATCCGGCACCAGCATGTCGAGGGGGCGCACCTTCTCCTGCAGGGATCCCACCGCGGAGACCGAGAGGATCCAGCGCACGCCGAGGGAACGGAAGGCCCAAAGATTCGCCCGGTAGGGCACCTCGGTGGGGGTGAAGGTGTGGTGGCGTCCGTGGCGGGCGAGGAAGACCACCTCGAGGCCGCCGATCCGGCCGATCCGCAGACGGTCGGAAGGACTTCCGTAAGGCGTCTCGACGGACCTCTCCTCGAGCGTCTCCAGTCCCTCCATGGCGTAGAGGCCGCTGCCCCCCAGCACGCCCAGCCGGGCGGTGGGGAGTTCGGGATGGGGCTCGGCGTGGGACACACTCATCTCCGGCGGAGCGGCGGGGAGCAGATACAGTCCCACTTTGCTTGGAGCCCGTGACCAAGGCCCTGATGGAGACCGATGCCGGCACCATCACCCTCGAGCTGTTCGAGGACGACGCTCCCGGCACCGTGGCGAATTTCGTGAAACTGGCGGGAGAGGGCTTCTACGACGGCCTCTCCTTCCACCGGGTGATCGACGGATTCATGGCCCAGGGCGGCTGCCCCAACACGCGGGCGGGCGCCCGCGGCATGCCCGGCACCGGTGGTCCCGGGTACACCATCCCCTGCGAGATCAACAGCCGCAAGCATGTGGCCGGCACCCTCTCGATGGCCCACGCCGGCCGTGACACGGGTGGCAGTCAGTTCTTCCTCTGCCATGCGCCGCAGCCCCACCTCGACGGCCAGCACACCGTCTTCGGGCACACCGACGACATGGATGTGGTGCTGGCCCTGAAGAACGGCAGCCGGATCAGCAAGGTGACGATCCAGCCCTGAGGGGGGAGGGCTCCTCCCCTTCCCGCTGCCAGACGATGAAGGAGCCGGGGCGGGGTTCGTTCAGAAGGGAACCGACCGAGGGCCCCGCCCCCGCCAGTTCACCGAGCGGCCGCCGCTCCGGCTCCAGATCGGCGCTGGGATGGCCGCTGCGCTGCGGATCAGGGGCCAGCAGCAGGCTCACCCTCGCGGTCCCGCTCCAGCCGGCCATGGCCGTGAGCATGGCGGCGAGGGCGTCACCACCGAGAGTGCTGGACCCGGGTGCCGCCACGAGCACGGCCACCTGGGGGCGGTCGAGAAGGGCCAGCAGCCGGGTCTCCTCCTCCCGCTCGATCAGCAGGCCCCGCTCCCCCGCCAAGGCCGCCAGGCGGGCGCCCATCTCCGCCGTGCGGTGGGGATCCTCCTCCGCTTCGCCGTTCCAGGCCAGCACCGCCGTCGTTCCGCGGCTGCCCTCCTCGAGCAGGTGGCCGAGCTTGGTGCGCTTGGTGCGGAGGTAGGCGGCGTTGTGCTGACCGGGGTCCATCACCAGCGGCACCCGGTCGACCACCTCGAGGCCATAGCCGCCGAGGCCGGCGATCTTGCGGGGGTTGTTGGTGATCAGCCGCAGCCGCCGCACCCCCAGGTCACTGAGGATCTGGGCCCCGACCCCGTAATTGCGCAGATCGGCGGGGAACCCCAGATGCTCGTTGGCCTCCACGGTGTCGAGGCCGCCGTCCTGGAGGCTGTAGGCCCGCAGCTTGTTGATCAGCCCGATGCCGCGGCCTTCCTGCCGCAGGTACACCACCACCCCTTCGCCGGCGTCCTCGATCATCCGCAGAGCCGCCTCGAGCTGGGGCCTGCAGTCGCACCGCAGCGAACCGAAGGCATCGCCGGTGAGGCACTCGGAATGCACCCGGACCAGCACAGGTTCGGCGGAACGTTCCGGGTGCCCCTTCACGATCGCCACGTGGTCACCGCCGTCCAGTTCGTTGCGGTAGCCCACGGCCCGGAAGCGGCCGAAGCTGCTGGGCAGGTCGGCCTCCGCCTGGCGCCGCACGAACCGTTCGGTGTCGAGGCGGTAGCGGATCAGGTCGGCGATGCTGATCAGCCGCAGTCCATGGCGCCGGGCGTACTGCGCCAGCTGAGGAAGGCGGGCCATGGAGCCGTCCGGGTTCTGGATCTCGCAGATCACCCCGGCCGGGTAGAGACCCGCCAGCCGGGCCAGATCCACGGCGGCCTCGGTGTGGCCGGCCCGCTTGAGGACGCCGCCGCTGCGGGCCCGCAGGGGGAACACGTGGCCGGGACGGCGCAGGTCGACGGCGCGGCTGGAGGGGTGGATCGCCACCTGGATGGTGCGGGCGCGGTCCTCCGCGGAAATCCCCGTGCCGACGCCGTTCTCGGGGCCGGCATCGATGCTCACGGTGAAGGCGGTCTGGTTGCAGTCGGTGTTGCGGTCGACCATCAGGGGCAGGTCGAGGGCATCCAGCCGTTCCCCCTCCATCGCCAGGCAGATCAGGCCGCGGGCCTCGGTGGCCATGAAATTGATCTGCTGGGGGGTCGCGAACTGCGCTGCGCAGATCAGGTCCCCCTCGTTCTCCCGGTTCTCGTCGTCCACCACCACGATCGCCTCGCCGTTCCGGATGGCCGCCAGGGCATCGACGATCGCGTCGAAACGGATCCGTGATTCCGGACGGGCGGGGGTGGTGGTCACGGCCTGCTGGCCTTCGCAAACAACCTTTATAGAGCCCGGTACGATCAGCCGTTCCACGGGCTGCGCCATGGCAGGACGACGCGTTGCAGTGATCGGCGCCAGCGGCTACGGCGGCCTCCAGACCCTGCGGCTGCTGAGCGGACACCCGGAACTGGTGGTCACCTTCCTGGGCGGGGAGCGCAGCAGCGGCCGGCGCTGGAACGACCTCGCCCCCTTCCTTCCCCTGGGGAAGGACCTGGTGGTGGAGCGTCCCGATCCCGCCGCGATCGCCGCCGCCGCCGATTTCGCCCTGCTGAGCCTGCCCAACGGACTGGCCGCGCAGCTGGTGCCGGATCTGCTGCAACGAGGCGTGCGGGTGGTGGATCTCTCGGCCGACTACCGCTACCGCTCTCTAGCCCAGTGGCAGGAGGTGTATGCCGCGGAGGCGCGGCAGGTGCCGCGAGCCGATGGGGACCTCTGCCGCGAGGCGGTCTACGGCCTGGTGGAGTGGCAGCCGGAGCGGATCGGCGAGGCCCGCCTGGTGGCCGCTCCCGGTTGCTTCCCCACCGCGAGTCTCCTGGCCCTGCTTCCCTTCCTGCAGCAGGGTCTGATCGAGACGGGCGGCATCGTGATCGACGCGAAGACCGGCACCTCCGGCGGCGGCCGCGCCCCCAAGGAGTCCCTCCTGCTGGCCGAGGCGGGGGAGGCGGTGGCCCCCTACGGCGTGGTGGGGCACCGCCACACCAGCGAGATCGAACAGATGGCGAGCCAGATGGCCGGCCGCCCCATCACCCTTCAGTTCACCCCCCATCTGATGCCGATGGTGCGGGGTCTGCTCGCCACCGTGTACGCGCGGCTGCGCGACCCGGGCCTCACCGCCGAGGACTGCACCACCCTGCTGCGGGCGTCCTACCGCGACCGGAACAGCGTGGCGGTGCTGCCGGTGGGCACCTACCCCTCCACGAAATGGGTGCGCCAGACCAACCGCTGTCTGCTCTCGGTGCAGGTGGACACCCGCAGCGGCCAGCTGATCGTCATGGGGGCGATCGACAATCTCGTGAAGGGTCAGGCCGGCCAGGGGGTGCAGTGCCTCAACCTGATGGCGGGTCTTCCGGCCGAGACCGGTCTGCCGCTGCTGCCGTTCTATCCCTGAGCTCCTGCAGCCGGGCGGCGGCGAGGGCCACCGCCTGGGGCAGGATGCGGTGCTCCTCCCGGTGGATCCGCTCCGCCAGGCTCCCGGCGTCATCCTCGGCCAGCACGGGCACGGCGGCCTGCACCAGGATCTCCCCGGCATCCACCTCCTCGCTGACGAGATGGGCGGTGCAGCCGGTGATCCGCACCCCGGCGGCGAGGGCCTGCCCGATCGCATCCACGCCCCTGAAGCTCGGCAGCAGGGAGGGGTGGATGTTCACGATCCGCTCCGGGAAGGCCTCGATCAGCACCGGCGTCACGATCCGCATCCAGCCCGCCATCACCAGCAGCTCGCAACCTTCCCCCCGGAAGGTCTCCACCAGGCGGCGGTCGAGGTCCTCCCGTCGCGGATGGGCCCGGTGGTCGATGAGCCGGCAGGGAACGCCCAGCCGCTCCGCCCGCCGCTGGGCGCCGCAGCCTTCCCGGTTCACCACCAGGCAGCCGACCTCACCCAGGATCAGGCCGGTGCGGCAGGCCTGCACCACGGCTTCGAAATTGCTGCCATTGCCGGAGGCCAGCACTCCCAGCTTCAGCGGCTTCAGCGGCGCCGGCCAGGGTTGTGGCGACGGCCACCGGATGGGGAGCGGCGGATCGCTAGTTTCTGGAGATCCGGACATCACCTCCATGTCCCACCTCACCATCCTGCCGACGGTTCTCCGCGACGCCGACTGCCTGACGGCCACCCTCGAGGCCATGGGGCTGGAGCCGCGGCGGGGCGGCCGGCTGCCGGTCTTCTCCGGCGCCGGCGAGGCCGTGGACGTGCAGGTGAGGTTGAGCAGGGGGACAGCCCTCGGCTGGAAGCGGCAGGCGGATGGCTCCCTCGCCCTCGTCGCCGACCTGCAGCGCATCAGCCGCGACCAGCGGCTGCAGGATCTGCTGGGGCACATCACCCGCGACTATGCGGCCCGGCTCGCTGTTCAACAGGCCACCGCCGCCTTCCCCGGCGCGGTCGTGGAGGTCGGTGGCTGATTCCCGGCCGGGTCCCCGCCTCCACCTCGACCTCTCCAGCTGCCACCGCCACCGGGTGGACGCGACGCTCCACCATCTCCCCGACTCCGGGCGGGTCGTGGTCAGGCTGCCGGCCTGGACTCCGGGGTCCTACCTGATCCGCGACTACGTGAGGTGGCTCGACTCCCTGGCCGTTCACCAGGGGGGACGGGTCCTCCACGCCGAAAGGATCGACCTCGCCGCCTGGGCTGTCGCCTGTGTCCCGCAGCAGCCCCTCGAGATCCGCTACGGCATCCAGGCCACCGAACTCACGGTCCGCACCTGCCATGCCGATGGGGATCACGCCTTTCTCGCCCTGGCCGGCGTCGCCTTGCGGATCGAGTCGGAACGCTGGAGCCCCCATCGGCTCGAACTGGTTCTGCCACCCGGCTGGCGCGCCTTCGTGCCGCTGCCCCGGGACGGACAGGGCTGGATCGCCCGTGACTACGACCAGCTGGTCGACAGCCCGGTCGAGGCCGGTCCCCATCCCAGTCACGACTTCTCGGTGGCGGGCGTGGCCCACCGCTGGGTGAGCTGGGGCGACGATCTGCCCGGCCGCGATCCCGAATGGCTGACGGATGTGGAGAAGATCTGTCTGGCCTGTTGCCGGCTGATGGGGGAGGAAGGCCCGCCCAGCCCCGATCCCTACCTCTTCGTTCTGCATCTGCTCGAGCGGGGCTACGGCGGCCTGGAACACGACCAGGCGACGGTGCTGCAGTACGGACGCCGGGACCTCGCCCGGCCGGAGGGCCGCCGCCGCCTGCTGCAGCTGGTGGCCCATGAATACCTGCATCGCTGGAATGTGCGGCGGCTGCGGCCGGCGGAACTCACGCCGGTGGACTACGACCGCGCGCCGCTGGTGCCGAGCCTCTGGTTCGCCGAGGGGGTCACCAGCTACCTCGACCAGCTGCTGCCGGTGGCGGCAGGCTGCAGCAGCGAGGAGGACCTGCTGGAGGACCTGGGTGCCGATCTGAGCCGCTACCTCCTCACGCCGGGCCGAAGGATCCAGACCCTGCGCCAGAGCAGCCTCGAGGCGTGGGTCAAGCTCTATCGGGCGGATGCCCATTCGGCCGACAGCCAGGTCAGCTACTACCTCAAGGGGGCGGTTCTCGCCCTCGTGCTGGACCTGCGACTGCGGCGAAGGGGAGCCGCCCTGAGCACGGTGCTGCGGGCCCTCTGGCGGAGCCACGGCCGCTGGCGACGCGGCTACCGGGAGGAGGATCTGCTTGCGGCCTTCGCCGCCCGGGATCCGGACCTGGCCCATCTCCTGCCCGCCTGGCTGGAATCGACGGAAGATCCTGACCTGGATGGCCTTCTGGCGGATGTGGGCCTCAAACTGGTGGCCGATCCAAGCCCGCAGCGATCGATGGGATGGCAGGTGGAGGCCGAGCCCCACGGAAGTCTGCGGCTGCGGAGAGTGAGCCGGGGGGGGGCCGCCCAGGAGGCAGGCCTCGCCGTGGCAGATGAACTCATCGCCGTCGACGGGCAGCGGGTGCGGCAGGTGGAGGATCTCGCCTGGCTGCTGGACGACGGCCGACTCGGCTCGGAGGAACGGCTCCAGGGCCCGAGGCGGCCGCTGCCGGTCCTCTTCTGCCGGGAGGGAAGGGTCCGCACCGCCATGGTGCGGCCGGGAGCCCCCGAGCCGGAACGCTGGCGGCTGCGGGTCGACCCCGGCGCCCCCGCCGATGCCGCCGACCGCCGGACCCGCTGGCTGTCTCTGGAGCCATGAGGAGTGACCGCCATGCCCTTCTGGCCGGAATCACGGGTGTCGCTCTGCTGAGCAGCGGGGCGTTGCTGTGGCTGGCCCGGGATCTGCTCGCCACGGCCAGCAGCGCCAGCGGACGTCCATCCCTCCTCGAAATTCTCGAGGAGGTGCGCCAGGGACCGGGGGCCGGCACGGGTCCCCGCCGGCCTGCGCCCCCTCCGCCGGCCCAGGACATGTGGGTCTCCCCCCTGGCCAGCGCCTGCTCCGCGGCGGGGGATGCCTCGCTGCGCCTCCGCCTCGAGGCGGGGCGCCCGGAACTGGCCCGGCGCCGGGCCCGGGTCGAGATCCATCCCACGAACTACGGCAAGCGGCACCGCCGCGACGCCTTCGGCAATCCGGTCGACCCCACCCCCCGCGTCGTGGTGCTTCACGAGACGGTGTACGGCATCGGCTCGGCGATCAACACCTTCCGCACCCCCCACCCGAGGGACGAGGACCAGGTGAGCTACCACGTCCTGATCGGCGAGGACGGCACCGTGGTGGATCTTCTGGACCCCTCCCTGCGGGCCTTCGGGGCGGGCTTCTCCGCCTTCAGGGGCCAGTGGGTGGTGACCAATGCCGAGGTGAAGGGCTCGATCAACAACTTCGCCCTGCATGTGAGCCTGGAGACTCCCCTGGACGGGGAGGATGCCGAGCCGAGTCACAGCGGCTACAGCGAAGCCCAGTACGACGCCCTGGCGCTGCTGCTGCAGGAGTGGATGGAGCGGTTTCCCATCGGTGCCGGGGACATCACGACCCATCGCCACATCGACCTCGGCCAGGCCAGGGCCGACCCCCGCAGCTTCCGGTGGGACCTGCTCGGCACCCGCCTGGCGGCGCTGGGATCCTGCCGGGATCAGATCAGGGGAGGCGCGGGAATCTCCCGCGCTCCATAGAGGAGCGCGTGCAGTTCCGGGTCCTGCATGTACCGCAGGATGCGCCCCGGATAATCCAGCTTGCCGTTGTGCAGGTAGGCCAGGGTCGCCAGTCCCTTGGCGTCCCGCGGCGAGCGGCTGGCCAGCAGGGGGCGGTCGGAAGGGAGGCCGAGGGCGTTCTTGAGCCGCACGAATTTGCCCACCAGCAGCTGCACGTTGCGGTCCGGATCGAGCAGCTCCAGGCGTGCCTGGCTCACCTGCTCCGGGGTGGCGTCGGCATCGAGGATTCCCTGCTTCACCATCTCGCCGATGCTGAGCTGGGCGGGGCCATGGGTCTGGAACAGGCCGGAGTGGGCCGCCAGGGGATGGTCCTCGCCGGGCTTGGCGTGCTGGAGCTCGTCGAAGAGCACGGCGGTCACCAGCATGGGATTCACATGATGGCGGCGTGATTCGCTGAGAATCACCGGCCGCAGCTCCTCGAGCCGGGTGAGGGTGTGGCTGCGGAGGGGCTGGAGCTGGTCCAGCCCTTCGGTGAACAGCTGGGCGAGACGCGGCTGGGGGCCATGCACGCCGAAGCGGCGGTTGAGCTCCCGCAGCTCCTCCGGCGAGAAATCGAGGGGGTCGTGCCGCAGCCCCTCACTGCTGGAGGTGGAGACCGGATCGTGGGGAGGCGGCAGGCTGCCGAGCAGATCGGGGTTGGTGACGACGGCGGGGGCCCTGAATTGACGTGCCACCGGCACGGCCAGCGGGGTGAGCGCGAGGGCCGCCAGCAGGGGAAGGAGGGCTCGACGGGACCGGAGCCGATTGACCGCCGCGGCGGGGCGTGTAAGGACCTGCAGGTTGTTCACGGAGCCATTGTCACCCCCCCGGCAGGAATGTCGAGGGCCGGTGAGGCTCAGGGAACCAGATTGACCAGCTTGCCGGGAACGACGATCACCCGCCGGGGCGGGCGTCCCTCGAGCCAGCGGGTGGCGGCCTCGCTCTCCAGCGCAAGCCGTTCGAGGGTGGCGCTGTCGGCATCGGCGGGCACCTCCAGGTGGCCGCGCACCTTTCCCTTCACCTGGATCACCAGGGGGATCGTTTCCCTGACCAGGGCCTCAGGGTCGGGCGCCGGCCACTCCTGGCGGTGGATGCTGCCGGCGAGCGGCTCCGTCTCCGCGGAGTGACCGCCGAGACGGCACCACAGATCCTCCGCCAGGTGGGGGGCGAAGGGGGCCAGCAGCAGAAGGAGAGTGCGCAGCGCCTCGGCGGCAACGGCCTCCCCCACGACCTCGATGCGGCTGCCCATCACGTTGCTCAGTTTCATCAGCTCGGCCACGGCCGTATTGAGCTGGATGTCGCCCTCCAGGTCGTCGCTCACGGCGGCGATGGCGCCATGCACCGCCCGCCTCAGCTCCCGCTCCTCGGCGGTGAGGCTGCCGGACGGCGGGAGTGGAAGCGGCTCCGCCAGCCGCAGGCCCCGGCCAAGGGACGCCTCCACCAGCCGCCAGAGCCTCTGGAGAAAGCGGAACTGCCCCTCCACGTCGGCGTCGTCCCACTCCAGGTCCTTCTCCGGCGGGGCCTTGAAGAGGATGAACATCCTCGCGGTGTCGGCGCCGTATCGATCGATCACCGCTGCGGGGTCGACACCGTTGCGCTTCGACTTCGACATCTTCTCGTAGAAGGTGTCGAGCACCTCACCGCTCTCGGGATCGCGCGGGTCGGTGGGATCGGCCACGTCGCCGGGAGCCACATACCGGCCGGTGTGGGGATTCCGGTAGGTGATCCCCTGCACCATGCCCTGGGTGAGGAGGCGCCGGAAGGGTTCCCCGGCCGCGAGAAGTCCCCGGTCCCTCAGCACCTTGGTGAAGAAGCGCGAGTAGAGCAGGTGGAGGATGGCGTGCTCGATCCCCCCCACGTACTGATCCACCGGCATCCAGCGGTCGGCGGCGTCCCGGCCGAAGGGGCGGAGGGTGTTGTGGGGATCGGTGTAGCGGAGGAAGTACCAGGAGGAGCAGATGAAGGTGTCCATGGTGTCCGTCTCCCGGCGCGCAGAACGGCCGCAGCGGGGGCACGGAACCGTGATCCACTCCTCGAGCTGGGCCAGCGGGGACCCCCCCCGGCCGCTCAAGGCGACGCCACGGGGAAGCTCCACGGGCAGCTCCTCCTCGGGAACGGGCACCACACCGCAGTCGTCGCAGTGGATCACCGGGATCGGACAGCCCCAGTAGCGCTGCCGGGAGATCAGCCAGTCCCGCAGCCGGTACTGCACACGGCCGCGGCCCCAGCCGTCCCGCTCGGCCGCCGCCGTGATCGCGTCCCGCGCCTCCGCACTGGACAGTCCGTCGTAGGGCCCGGAATGGATCAGCACACCGGGCTCGGTCCAGGCTCCGCCCTCGAAGGCGTGCTCGTCGGCTCCCTCCGGCACGATCACCTGCCGCACCGGCAGTTCGTGGCGGCGGGCGAAGAGGAAGTCCCGCTGGTCGTGGGCGGGAACCCCCATCACCGCGCCGGTGCCGTAGTCGGCCAGCACGTAGTCGGCGATCCAGAGGGGGATCGCCTCGCCGCTGGCGGGGTTGCGCACCCGGCTCCCGAGGGCCACACCGCGCTTGGGCCGGTCCTCGGCGGTGCGTTCCTGCTCGCTCTGACGGCTCACCAGATCCTTCAGCGCCGCCACCTCCAGCCGATGGCCGGGGGTGGTGAGCGCCTCGACGAGGGGATGCTCGGGGGCCAGCACCAGGTAGGTGGCGCCGTAGAGCGTGTCGGCCCGGGTGGTGAACACCGTGATGTGCTCGCCGGTGCCGGTGCCGGCCTCGTCCAGCACCTCGAAATCGATCTCGGCCCCGCTGGAGCGGCCGATCCAGTTGGCCTGCATGGTCCGCACCCGCTCCGGCCAGCCGTCCAGTTGCCTCAGGTCATCGAGCAGGGCATCGGCGTAGTCGGTGATGCGCAGGAACCATTGGCGGAGGCGCCGCTTCTCCACCACGGCGCCCGAACGCCAGGAGCGGCCCTCCGCGTCCACCTGCTCGTTGGCGAGAACGGTCTGATCCACCGGATCCCAGTTCACGGTGGCGTCGCGCTGGTAGGCGAGGCCCGCCTGGAGGAACTGGAGAAAGATCCACTGGGTCCAGCGGTAGAAGTCCGGGTGGCAGGTGGTGACCTCCCTGTCCCAGTCGATCGAGAGTCCCAGCCGTTTCAACTGGTCGCGCATCTGGGCGATGTTGCTCTCGGTCCAGGCGGCGGGGTCCGCCCCCCGCTCGATGGCGGCGTTCTCGGCGGGCAGACCGAAGGCATCCCAGCCCATCGGATGGAGCACCCGCCGTCCACGCATGCGCTGCACCCTCGCGATCACGTCGGTGATCACGTAGTTGCGGACATGGCCCATGTGGAGGTTCCCGGAGGGGTAGGGGAACATCGAGAGGGCGTAAAAGGTGTCGCCCTCCCCTTCCGGTGGGGTGTCGTGGAGCCGCGCCTCGTCCCAGCGGCGCTGCCAGTGCCGCTCGAGCACCTCGGGCTCATACCGGGAGGAGTCGGTCACGGAAGGTGGCGGGGAAGGGATTGATGGTGCCACGATCCCACGGCCGCCACCTCCCTCATTCCACGCTCCGCAGCAGCGTGATCGCCCGCCGGCTCAGCAGCGTGACCCCGTCCTGTCCTGCGGTCTGCAGGGCGATGAACTGGGGGTCCTGCCAGCGGATCATGCCCTGCAGCTCGAGACCGTCCCCCATCTGGATGCACACCGGCCGGCTGGTGCGGATGATGTCCTGGATCAGGCGGACGCTGGGCAGGCTCGTGTCCAGTCCATGTCCCCGCTGCTCGCCGAAGCTCTGCATAGGATCGCCCGGTGGAGTCGAGGCCGTGAACCTCCAGTTCAGCAAATTCCAGGGCCTGGGGAACGATTTCCTGCTCGTCGACGCCCGCCGGCCCCAGGCCTGTGATGCCAGCGGCGAGACGGTGCCCGGTCTCGATGGGGAGGCCGCCCGAAGGCTGTGCGACCGTCGCTTCGGCGTCGGAGCCGACGGCGTGATCCTGGCGCTGCCACCCCGCCAGGACGGCGATCTGCGCATGCGGATCCTCAACGCCGACGGCAGTGAGGCGGAGATGTGCGGCAACGGCATCCGCTGCCTCGCCCGCTTCCTGGCGCTGCGGGACGGGTGCGGCAGCGGACACCGCTGGCGGGTGGAGACCGCCGCCGGAATGATCGTGCCCCAGCTGCTGGATGACGACACCGTGCTCGTGGACATGGGTCCGCCCCAGCTGGCCGCCGCCGCCGTGCCCACCACCCTCGAGGTGGGCAGCGCCGGCCTGCCCCAGGGATGGATCGAGGCCGGCGGCCAGACCTTCGCCGTCGCCGCCGCGGGCATGGGGAATCCCCACCTGGTCATCCCCGTGGAGGAGCTGGGAGGTGTGAATCTCGAGGGGCTCGGGCCCCTGCTCGAGACCCATCCCGCCTTCCCGGCCCGCACCAACGTTCACTTCGTCCAGGTTCTCCATCCCGGCCACCTGGTGATGCGGGTGTGGGAGAGGGGAGCGGGGGTGACCCTGGCCTGCGGCACCGGCGCCTGCGCCACCCTCGTGGCCGCCCATCTGCTGGGGCTCAGTGATCGGCAGGCACGGGTCGATCTCCCCGGCGGAACGCTCCAGATCACCTGGGACGAGGAGAGCGGCCACGTGCTGATGGGCGGGCCGGCGGAGCCCGTGTTCGACGGAACGCTGACGGCGTCCCTGCTCAGCGAGACGGACACCATCGACTGCGCCACCGCCTGCGTGAACGGCTGCATCCGTCCGGAGGCCTGCGCCAGCCAGGAGGCCCGCGCCAGGGTGGAGGCTCTGCTGCAGCACCGCTCCCTCGATGAACTCGTGGACCTCGCCGCCCAGTCCGCCGAGTCCCGCACCCATGCCCGGCTTCTGCGGGATGCCGGCCTCGAGGGCTGAACCCGGCGGAGAGGGGCGCCCTGGCCTCGACCTCGGCGGCTATCTCGACGCCAGTGCCACCACGCCCCCCTCCACCGAGGTGGTGGCGGCGATGGCGGCCGCGAGGGAGGAGGCCTGGGCGAACCCGTCCAGCCTCCATGGTTTCGGGCTGAAGGCCGCCGAGCGGCTCGAACGCAGCCGCTGGCTGCTGGCCGAGCGGCTGGGCTGCGCTGCCGACGAGGTGGTCCTCTGTTCCGGGGGCAGCGAGGCGATCCACGCGGCGCTGCTGGGCTGGGCCGCCGGCCGGGATCCGGGCCGGATCCTGCTCTCCGCCGTGGAGCATCCCGCCTCCTGCGCCGCCGCCGATCGGCTGGGGCGGATGGGCTGGGAGGTGGTGCGGGTGCCGGTGGACCCCGAGGGCCGCCTGCGGATGGAGAGGCTGGTGGAGCTGCTGCGACCTCCGACCCGGCTGATGTCCCTCATCTGGGGACAGAACGAGGTGGGCACGCTGCAGCCCCTCCTGGAGGTGGGGGACCTCTGCCGCGCCGCCGGGGTGGCGCTGCACGTGGACGCGGTGCAGGTGGCGGGCCGCCTCCGCTTCCGCTTCGACGACCTGCCGGTGGACCTGCTCAGCTGCGCCGCCCACAAGCTCCAGGGCCCCCGTGGCATCGGCGCCCTGCTGGTGCGGCGGGGCCTTCGGCTGGCGCCCCTCATCGGTGGTGCCCAGGAAGGCGGCCGTCGCGGGGGCACCGAGCCGGTGGTGCTGGCGGCGGGATTCGCCGTCGCCCTGGAGACGGCCCTGAACCGGCTGGGTACCGCCGGCGGTGACCCTGTCGCCCCCCTCCGGGACCGTCTCTGGCGGCAACTGAGGCAGCGGCCCTGGCTGCGCCTCACCGGCACCGACCCCGCGGAGCCCGGAAGCCGGCTCCCCCATCACCTCAGTCTTCTGGTGGTGGATCCGGAGGGCACTCCCCTTCCCGGACGCGCCCTGGTGCGGGCCCTGGATCGGGAGGGTTTCGCGGTGAGCAGCGGCTCGGCCTGCAGCAGCGCCGCCGGCGCGGACGCGAGCCCCGTGCTCCTGGCGATGGGCTACGGGGAGCAGGAGGCCGCCGCCGGCCTCCGCATCACCCTTGGACCCTGGGTGGACCCGGATCGGCTGGCGGAGTTTCCCGCCGCCCTCGAGCGGGCCCGCCAGCGGCTCATCGGATCGAAGCAGGGGGGTTAGGGTCCGGCCCGACGTCCCCCTGTGATGCTTCCCGCCGATCTCCGGGCTGCCGAGGCGCAGGCCCTCGAGGCCATCGCCTCCGCCCTGACCGCCGAACCCCGGGGCCGCTGGACCCTGGAGATGCGCTTCGAGGGATTGCGCCTGCTCCCCGTCGTGGGGAGGCTGAGCGAGGCACTGCTGGAACGGGGTGAACTGCGGCTGCTGTTCCCGGATGCGGGCGCCGCTGCCCTGGCCCGCAGGGACGTGGCCCTCCAGGCGGAGCGGATCGGCAGCTTCTCCGACCACCTCCGCCGCCAGGGGGAGACGCCTGGGGAAGGCCTGCTGCTGCTGGTGGGCGCCAGCCAGGCCGAATACGAGCAGGTGGAGAGCCTCTGCGATGGCCATGGCGGCCCTGTCCTGCTCGTCAATCCGACCCTCGAGGACGCCGCGGTGGGAATCGGCAGCGTCGCCCGCCAGCGCCGTCGGGGCTTCCTGAGCACCTGGCAGGCCGCCTATGCCCTGGTGCCCCTGGCGGGACGGGCCCTGCGCCGCGCCCACCCCGACCCCTGGGAGCTCTACCGTCTCGACCCCGATGGCTACCGCCTCGCCGCCCGTTTCGAAGGCCGTCCGGATGCGGAACAGCAGGAGGAGGCGCTGGCCGGCGGGGGGGGAGGCGGCGTGGCCGCCGGGCTGCGGGCGGTGGACCGGATGATCGAGGGACTGCAGCGCTGAGGTGCGGCAACCCGCCGGGGTCTGGTGGCCGCCGGAAGCTGCCCCTACACTTCGCACGCCCAGCCGGAGGACATGGCCCCCGTAACCCCTCCCGGATCCTCTCCGGCCCGGCGCTGGAGCCTGGTCGACATCGGTGCCGCCGCCGCGATACTCCTCGCCGTCGGCGGGGTGATCTGGAGCCCCAAGCTGCGGGGCGCGGTGGCCCAGGTCACCGGAGAGATCAGACCCGTCACGGTCACCGTGGACGTGCGGGGCGTTCCCTCGGCCGATCCCGCCGGTCTGCTCCGCAGCGCCGAGGCGGAAGGCAAGGTGGCGCTGGTCATCCGCAACACGCCCCACGGCACCGTGAAGGTGCGGGAGATCGTGCCCCTGCCGCGCCGCCTGATCGTTCTCACGCCCCAGGGGCAGGTGGTGACGGCCCCCGATCCCAACCAGGAGGTGTTCGGCAGCTTCGACGGCCGTTTCGTGCTGGAGGGACAGGGACGCCAGACCGGTGGCGGCGTCGTCTTCGGCAACCAGACCATCAAGATCGGCGTGCCGGTGGAACTGGAGGGGTCCAACTACCGCTTCAACGGCACCGTGACCAACCTTCGGATCGGAGATTCCTGAGATGACCCGCCTCCCCCGGCGACGCAGCACCCTGCTGACCCTCCTGCCGCTCGCGCTCGCCTCCCTCTCCCCCGCGGCCATGGCTCAGGTGGCGGCGCCCGCCGGCGCGGTGGCGGCCCCGGCCCGGCGGGCCGTGCCCCTGGCCTCTCTGCCTCCCCTGCCGCCGGCGGTGGGCGCTCCCGCCCTCGACAGCCGGATCAGCTGCCCGGCCCTGCAGCAGCAACTGGCCTCCGTGCTGGGCGGGGAGTCCTGGGCCTGGAGCATCAGCGTCGCCGATCCCCAGGGCCGGCTGCTGGCCGATGTGAACGGCCTCAAGCCACGGGTGCCCGCCTCCAACGAGAAGCTCGTCTCGACCGCCTTCGCCCTGGACCGGCTCGGACCCGACCATCGCCTCACCACCCAGCTCTGGCGCCTGCCGGACGGACGGCTGCGGCTGGTGGGTCAGGGCGATCCCGACCTCGCTCTGCCCCATCTGCAGCGCTTCGCCAAGCTGGCTCTGAACTCCGGCGGCAGCGGCGGCACGGCTCCCGGCAATGTGGTGCTCGAACTGGCCGAGGAGCCGGCCCAGGCCTGGTGGCCGGCGGGCTGGCACCCGGCCGACCGCGCCTACGCCTACGGCGCCCCGGTCACCCGTCTTGCCGTCACCAGCAACGTGATCGACAACGCGGTGAGCAACCCGCCGGCTCGTCTTCGCACGCTGCTCGAGCGCAGTGTCGCCAGCCAGGGGGGCAGCGCCCAGGTGACGGTCGTCTCGTCCCGTCAGCCGCTGCCGCAGGGGTCCGTGCTGCTCCATGAGGAGCCCTCGATCTCGATGCACGGCCTGCTGAGCCTGGCCAACACCGAGAGCCACAACTTCACCGCCGAAGTGCTGCTGCGGGAGGCCGCCGGCACCTGGGATCTGAATCAGGCGACCCGTTCGGCGACCCTGTGGCTGCAGCAGCAGAACCTGCCGATGACGGGAGTCCGACTCGCCGACGGCAGCGGCCTCGACCGGGCCAACCTGCTCACCAGCCGGTTCCTCGCCGCGCTGCTGCTGCGGATGGATCAGCATCCCTATGCCCGCTACTACCGCTCCTCGATGGCGGTGGCGGGTCGCCGCGGCACCCTGCGCAACCTCTACAACGGCAGTTCCCTCGATGGCCGCTTCTTCGGCAAGACCGGCACCCTCACCGGCGTGCGTTCGATCAGCGGCATCCTCCAGACCAGTGCCGGGCCGCGCTACGTGAGTGCGATCTCCAATGGTGCTGCCACCCCCAATGGCACCATCGGCCAGGTCCTGCGCCAGGTGCAGAACACAGGAATCTGTCCGCTGCAGTGATGGACCCGATGCCGCTCGTCGGCATCGCCCTTGTCAGAGGCAGAGAAAAAGGGCCGGATCGATGATCCGGCCCTTTGTTGTCTGTCGATCCCTGAACCGCTGAAGCTTGGAAGTGATCAGGCGCTCCGGGCGGCGGCGCGGCGGAAACGGCCGCCCATCCGCCGGGAGCGTCGGGCCGGAGCCGCCTCGGCCTCCACGGCCGGCGGGGTGGTCTCCGCGGCCACCGGCTGGGGCGCCATGGGATTGACCTCCTGTTTCTGCAGCCGCACCAGTTCCTGGCGGCCCCCGTTCACCACCTGGGTGAGTTCCTTGAGGCGTCCCTCCAGTTCGCCCAGCACCTGCTCCGCGTAGCGGTTGGCTCCCTCCTGCACCGAGGCAGCCTCCTGGCGGGTCCGCACGATCAGGGCCTCGCACTGCTGCTGGGTCTGCTGGCGGAACTGCAGCGCGTCGCCGTGGAGACGCTCCGCTTCGGCCTGGCTCTCCCGGCGGATCCGCAGACCCTCCTGGCGAAGGGTCTCCAGTTCCTGGGCGGCCTTCTGGCGGTTCCGCTCATGCTGTTCGAGCAGCTGCCGGGTGCGGTCGGCGGCCTCCTGCTCGATCTGCTGGCGGCGGGACTGGGCCTCCTCCTCCAGTTCCTGCCGCCGCTGGGCGAACTGCTGCTCCATCTGGGCGAAGCGGGTCTGCTGCTCCTGCTCGATCTGAGCCGCCTGCTGGCGGGCCTGCAGCACGACCTGCTCGCACTGCTGGCGGGCCTGATCCCGCATCTCGGTGGCGTGACGTTCGGCCTCCTGCCGGATCGAGGAGGAGCTGATCAGCTGCTCCCGCTCGCGGCGGGCATGGGCGAGGATCTCCTCGGCCTGCTGACGCGCCTTCTCGATGAAGCCGTCGCGCTGCCGCATCAGCTCGTCGGCCTGGCTGATCTGACTGGGGAGGGCGTCCCGGAGGGCGTCCATCAGCTCGATGGCGTCCTGCTCGTTGACCAGACGTCCCCCGCTGAAGGGGATCCGGCTGCCATCAAGCACGATCTCCTCAAGCTGGTCGAGCTGATCGAGAACGGTCAAGCGCACCTCTGCCATGTCATGGAGAAAGGGATGCCCGATTAAAGAGCCTCTCGAGGTCCCTCGCCACTCCCGTGGGCACCATGTGACCCACATCGCCCCCGAAGCGGGCCACCTCCTTCACCACCGAGCTGCTGAGAAAGCTGTGGTGGGCTGCGGTCGCCAGGAAAAGGGTCTCCACGTCCGGCGCCAGGCTGCGGTTCGTGTGAGCGATCTGCAACTCGAACTCGAAGTCGGTGAGGGCCCGCAGCCCCCGCAGGATCACTCCGGCACCGCAGAGCTCCGCGTAGGCGACGGTGAGGCCGTCGAAACTGCCCACCGCCACCCGCTCCAGGTGGGCGGTGGCCTCGCGGATCTGGTCGAGCCGCTGCTGCAGGGGAAAGAGAGGCTGTTTGCTGGGGTTGCGCAGCACCGCCACGGTCACGGACTCGAAGAGGCCGGCGCTGCGCTCGATCAGGTCCAGGTGGCCGAGGGTGAGCGGGTCGAAGCTGCCGGGATAGAGCGCATGCATCGGCGGTCTGGCGTAGCGGGGCCGGGGGATCCCTAGAGTCTCGCCACCGACACGACCACCTCCACAACGCCGATGAGTGCTGCCGCCCTCGACGCCGCCGCCAAGAAGACCCTGCTCCGCAAGATCCCCCACGGGGTCTTCATCTGTGGCGTGGCCGAAGGCGATGAGGTGAACGGCTTCACGGCCAGCTGGGTGACCCAGGGCTCCTTCGAGCCGCCCCTGGTGGTGATGGC